>NZ_BAAGZM010000062.1:0-13249 GCF_054778495.1 Hymenobacter agri | reverse complement strand
GCAGGCCCGCGCCGCCCGTGGCCCCGGCGATGCCGGCCGCTCCCACCGTGGTAGTGGTGATAAAGGAGGTGGCGGCGCGTCCCACGCCCGAACCGTCGATGAGCATATCAGCTGCCTTGGGCACCATCAGGTAGCCCACGATGGCCAGCACCAGCAGGCACAGGTAGCCGATGTCGGCCGACTCGACGCTGCCGCCGGCCTGCAGCTGCTGGATGTTGCTGTTGAGCATCGTGACCTGCACGTGGGCCAGCACCGCGGCGTAGATGTTGGCCACCGGCACCCAGAGCGAAATCGTGATGAAATAGCCAAACCACTTCATCAGCCCGCCGCCAAAACCGGGGATGATGGCAATGCCGAAAGCCAGCGGCCCGGCCACGCTAAGCAGCACGAGCAGGAAAGTAGATATGAGGCTTATGGCCAGCTTGGCCGCCAATGCCCCCAGTTCCAGGATGGATTTAGTCCATTCCCGGAAATTCTGGCCGACCGAATATTGCACCTGGTTCATGGCCAGCGTGGCCTTGCGGCCGATGTCCAGCGCGCCGAGCTTGCCTAGGTCCTCCTCATACTTTTCATTTATCTGCATGTCCGATTTGGCCTTGGCGTCGGCGGCCAGCCGGTCCCGCTCACCCGTCAGCCGGTTCACCTCTCCCAGTTGCCCGAGACGGATGGCATCGGTGCCGTGGGCCACGGCCATGGTGATGCCGCGCAGGCCCGAGCACAGCGGCACAAACAGCAGAATGGCCAGCCCGATGGCGAACGGCCGCAGCAACGGAAAGAAGTCAATGGGCTCGGCCCGGGCAATATGGCCCCACACCCGGCTGCTGATGAATAGCAGTGCCCCCACCCCACCAATGGCGCGGCCCAGGTTGATGAACTGCGCGGTGAACGTCAGCATCTCGGTGTAAATCCCTTCGAGCTTTTGCTCATACAGGGCCATGTTGAGGTCGATGGAAGTTGGGTCCATAAGGCAGTCGGGAGTGAAAGAATGGGAATGGGGAAAGGCCGCCTAGGGCAGGTAGTGCTCGTCGTGCACGTTGGCCAGCCGCCGGGTGCCCCGCGCCAGAATGCCGGCTTCTTTCGCGGCTAATTCTCCCACCAGCGCGGTTTGCGCCGGGTCCTGGGCCTTGGCCGGGTCGAGTTGGTCCAGGGCAGTCAGGTTGTCTTGGCTCTGCTGCACCATATCGGCGAAGCGTTGCTCCGAATCCTTGATATGGGCCGGACTAAGCTTTTCGGGGCCAGTGAGCGTGGGAAGCAGCGCGACGTACTGCTTTTGCTGCGTCAGCAGCTGCTCGTGCTGCTGGTGAATGGTGGCCACCCGAGGGTCTGGCTTGGCCAACTCGGAACGGCAGCTGGCAGCCAGCAGCGCCAAGGGTAGGAAAAGGAAAGTTTTCATAAGTCAGAAGTAGGAATTGGGAAGGACGCTGCTGCGCTAGCGCGCCGTCATAAAAGCGCGCATGGATTCGCGGTCTTGCGCCTGCTGGGCCTGCTGCTGCGCGATGGCCCGGCACTTGCTGCTGAAGTAGTTCATCAGGTTGTGCTGCTCGCTGATGCGGTCGGCGATATTGTCGATGAACTCGATGCGCTCCGGGTCGGTCATCTTGGCCTTGCTGGCGCTAAGCACCCCGGCCAGCTCACCCATCAGGGCAATGTTTTCCGTGAGAATACCTTGGTATACCGTCGAGGCCTCGCTGAGCTGGGCAGGCGACAACTGCTTGGTGCGCAGCTCCGGAATGATGGCCGAAAACTGACTAATCATCTCGCCTTGGTGGGTGTAGATTTCCCGCACCCGGCGGTAGTTGCGCACCCCGGTGCTGATTTGCAGCAGGCTGCTATACCATTGGTCGTGCAGCGCCTGCGTCTTGTCAATAACGCCCTTAATCTGGCCGCTGACCTTGGTCATATCACTGGCCAGCACCTTGCCTTGCCCGAGCAGGGTAGTGGAAATGCCCTGGTGCACGACCTGCTTGCGGGACTGGTCTTCGGCAATTGGGGCCGAGATGACGGCCGGCATTTGCGCGTAAGCCGGACCGGCCAACAAGGCCAGGCCCAACATGAGAAGTTGAGTGCTTGATTTCATAGTAGATAGCTTGGGGAAGTGGAAGTAGCCCTTAGCGGGCACCCATCAGCGCATTGAGGGCCTGCGCGTCCTGCGCTTTCTGCTCGGCCAGGTGCATCTGCACGAGGTTGCGCTGGGTGAAGTAGTTGATGAGGCCCAGCTGGTCGGTGATTTTCGCGTCGAGCTTGTCGATGAAGCGCATCCGGTCGGCGTCCGTCATTTTGAGCATGGCCGGACTCACAATGGTCTGCAAATCCGAGAGCGTGTTGGCGCTTTCGGTCAGCATCTTGGTGTAAATCGTCGTCATGGCCGAAAGCTGTTCCGGGGCCACGTAGGGCGACTGACGCAGCGTTTCGATGGCCGTCGAGTAGTTCTGAATGATGCGGCTCTGCTTCTCAAACACCGACTGCACGCGCCGGTAGCCGCGTACCGCCGCGCTGACTTGCAGCAGGCCGTCGTACCAGGTTTTGGCCAGCTGCAGGTTCTTTTCCGAGAATACCTTGGTCAGTTCCTGCTCCTTCACGCCGGCTTTCACCAGCACGTTGGCCGCCGAGGAAAGCCCCTTCATAGTATTCTGCAGGCCGGTTTGTACGCCCGATTGCACTTCGAGCACCGGAGCGGTTACCACGAGCTGCGCAGAAGCCTTGGTGATGCTAAGACCCAGCATAGCCAGGCCCAGGAGCGTGATTCTCGTTTTCATGTTCTTCCCTTTGGTTGAAATCAGATGCCCTACCCTTCGCGCAGCTCGTTGGCGAAAAGCTTGATGGCCGTGGGCATGTCGCCAGTCTGCTTGAACTTCTCGAACAGCCGCACTTTTTCGGTTTCCTCGGTGGTGTAGGTCACGTATTCTTCCTTCGACACCTCGATGGCGTACACCTTCGACACGACCCCACCCAGGCTGATAAACACCTCGGTGTAGCGGCCCCGCGTGGCCTTGTTGTCGCGGTTGATGCTCAGCACCAGGTCCTTTTCCTTGGGCGTGAGCGAGAGTAGGGCCTGAATCTCCTCGAAGCGGTTGATGAACTTGCGCTGGTCGAGCAGAATCTTGCAGTCCGAGTTGTTGATGATGGCATCCTTGACAATCTCGTTGCCGATAATGTCGTCGATTTCCTGCGTGACGACGATGGCCTCCCCGAAGAACTTGCGCACCGTCTTGAAGAGATACTTGATATAGGCGGCCATGCCGGGCGTGGTCAACGCCTTCCAGGCCTCTTCAATCAGAATCATCTTCCGCACCCCTTTCAGCTTGCGCATCTTGGAGATGAAGGTTTCCATGATGATGAGCGTGACCACCGGAAACAGGATGGGGTGGTCCTTGATGTTGTCGAGCTCGAACACGATGAAGGGGGCCTGCACCAGGTCCAGCTCTTTCTCCGAGTTCAGTAGGTAGTCGTACTCTCCGCCCCGGTAGTAGGGCTTGAGCACGTAGATGAAATTGTCGATGTCGAAATCCTTCTCCCGGACCTTCTCTTCCTCCAGAATCTTCCGATAAGGCCCTTTAACAAACTCGTAGAACGTATTGAAGCTCGGCTTGATAAGCGCGTTAGCTTCCAGCATCACGTAATACAGACTCACGGCCGTGGAGAGCGACACGTACTCCGACTGGCTCACGCTTTCGTCGTCCTTTTTCCAGAGCGCCTGCAGCAGCGTTTTAATGGATTCCTTCTTTTCCACGTCCAGCTTGCCCGAAATCAGGAAGGGGTTGAAGGCAATCGGGTCGTCTTCCTCGTAGGTGAAATACACTCCGCCCACCAGCTCACACAGTCCCTTGTAGGAGTTGCCGGTGTCCACCAGCAGCACATGGGCGCCCTGCTCGTAGTACTGGCGCACCATGTGGTTGGTGAAAAACGACTTGCCCGAGCCCGAGGGGCCGAGCACGAACTTGTTGCGGTTGAAGATGATTTGCTTCTTCATCGGCTCATCCGAGATGTCGACCAGCACTGGCTTGCCCGTGAGGCGGTCGGAGAGCTTGATGCCCTTGGTGGCCCCGGTGCTGCGGTAGTTGGTTTCGGAGGCCCAGAAGCACACCGCCTGCTCGATGAAGGTGTAGAAGGTTTCCTCCGAGGGGAAGTCGCCGGCGTTGCCCGGGATGCCGCCCCAGTAGAGCGCGGCGATGTCTACCGTGTTCTGCCGCGGCTTGCAGTTCATGGCGTTGAAAGCCGCATTGACCAGCTTGCGCACTTCGGTCAGCTCCTCCTCATGCCGGCCCCAGGTCAGCACGTTGCAGTGTACCCGCACCGGCCGGCGCTTGTGGGCAATCAACTCGTTGAGAAAGGCGTTATAGTACTCTACGTTGATGGCGTTCTGCCGCGAGTAGAGCGAGAGCGAGTTGAGCCGGTCCTTCTTCTGCTCGAAGGTTTTCACCGTTTTCTGGGTGTTATCCAGAAACACGTACTGGTTCAGGATGTGATTGGTCCCCAGCAGCAGCCCCAGCGGGGCGGCAAACGAGATGGGGAAGTCCGAGTACTCGGTGCTGTATTGCTCGTAGCGAATGTCGGTTTCCACCGAGGTGGGCAAGTCATCGAGGTTGGCCACCGAGAACATCTGGCAGAACTCCGCCCCCACTTTCAGGCCTTCGGTCAAATCCAGGTCCACCTGCAGAGACTGGTCGGAGAGGTCCAGCGCCAGATACTTTTCCAGCAGGCCCGCCTTTTCGGCGGTGCCGGCCAACTCATCCGACGTCAGTCGGTGCGAGCGGATGTAGGGTGCGTTGGTTGGCCCCACCCCTTCCAGCGTGCGCACAAATTGGCCCACGTTGTCGAAAAAGCTCTCCAGTACCTTGGTGTCGAGCATGTCCTTGGGCACGATGTTGCGCCGGGCGAGCAGCCCCGAGGTGCTGCCCCAGTTGGGCCGCTCCGACGAGGTTTTGGTGATGTAGAGGTAGCAGAAGTGGTTCAGAAACGGCCGCTCGTTGAAGTGACGCTCATAGGCCGAGGAAAGCAGCGTGCGCTCGGCCTCGAAGCCGGGTGCGTAGGTATCCTCCACGTACCAGTCCTGCTTGTGCACCACGCAGTGGTCGGGCAGCAGGCGCACGGCCTTCACGAAGGCGGCCTGCAGCTGGGCGTAGTCTTCCCGCGAGAGGGTGAAGATTTCGGGCAAATCCAGCCGAAATGCCACCGTCACGTCCGCATTCTTTGAAATGAGACAATCCTTCTCCACCTTGTAGATGGGCTGCTTGGATTCGAGGGAAACGGAGGGCAGAACCTTATTGCTCATAAGCGGAAGAGTGCACCCAAATCAGCGGCTAAGCGCGGCCGGCCGGGTCCTCGTTGAGGCGTTGGAAAAGGCGGCTATGCCGGTTAGTGATGTAGCGGGGCGACGAGCGGCGGGCGGCGGCCTTCCTCAGCCCGTGCTCGCCAAAGCGGCGGTTCAGGGCGAACACCCCGGCCCACATGCCGCCCCCGGCCAGAAAGGTCACCAGCACCGTGAGCACCAGCGGCACGCCCAGCAGGTAGCAGGTCACGAACAGGGCAAACACCAGCCCGATGCCGGCGGCTAGGAAGTAGATGTTGCTGCCCACCAAGCCCTTGAATTCGACGGGCTTGTTGATGCCGCGATTGAGGTCGTAGATGGGCATGGGCGACGGCTTAGAGGAAGAACGAGCGTACCACCGTGGCCACGATAACCAGGAAAATCATCGAGCCGAACCACGAGACGGCCGTTTTCTGGGTGTCCTGGTCGCCGGCGTTCCACTTGCCGTAGACCTTGATGGCCCCCACCAGGCCCAGCACCGCGCCAATGGCGTACATGAGCTTGGTCAGCGGGTCGAAGTAGCTGGTAACCTGGGTGGTGGCGTCCTGAATGCCGGCCGTGCCGTTGCCGCCTCCGGTCTGAGCGTAAAGGAGTTGTGAGCTGAATAGCAGGACCACGAGGGCCAGCGAGGTAACGAAAGGTTTCTTAGTCATGGCAAGGGAAAAGGAATCGGGAATCAATGATTAGGAAGAAGGCCGCGCTACTCCTCGTCGGGGCCGAAGAGGTCATCCAGCTCGGCGTGGTTGAGGGCCATCTGTTGGGCCATTTGCTCGGCCAAGGTGGTGCCGGCCAGCTCGACCGGCGGCGCGGGCTGCTGGCCGGCTTGCAGCAGGGTCAGGTATTCGGCGACCGAAGCGGCGGATACTAGCTTGGGTAGGCCCACCGGGGCAATGTCCAGCCACGAGGCTACCGGCTCCTCGAAGCTGGCCAGCGGCTCGTAGCCATTCGCCACCAGGGGCAGCTGCACGGTTTCAGGCTCCAGCACCCCGCCAGCTGCTGTATCCGCAGCCACAGGCTCCGTGGGCAGGTTATGGGCCTCGCGCCGGACCAGCGCAGCCAGGTGCTCATCGGCCTGGTCAGCCTCTTCAGTGCGGTTTTCATCCTGCGCCTGCGCCTCGTCGCCCGCGGCGGTCGTGGCTTCCATTGGGGCCGTATCGCTGGTGCTTTCGTCGTGGCCAGTGGCCGTGCCGGTCGAATCGGGCAGTGCTCCGCTGACCAGCGGCTCGGCTGCGGCCGGCAGGTTTTGGTCCGCGCCGGCTTCGGGACGTTCCGCGTTATCGGCTTCTTCCCGGGCTTCCGTGGCCGCTGTCGTGGCTTTAACAAAGGCTGAGGTGGGACGCACCAGCGAGGGAGGCGCCGCTACACCGCCCGCGCCGGCGAGCCGGGCACCGGCCATCTTTTTGCCCGGGGTCAGAAGGGCTGTGAGCTCTACCCGGTAGTAGAGCAGGCCCACCACTAGGTAGTAGATAAGAACCACAACCAGGACGAAAAGGCCAAACTGGCCCCAGGAATAGGCGCTGAGCATCGCGGGGAAATAGCGTGGCACCCCAGGCCGACCGGCCCGGACGTGAACTTGCCAAACCGTGATTTGACGCTACAAACCTATCCGGGCTATAAACCGCTTGGGTAGAAAGTTGACGAATGGTTAGAATTCGATGGTGAGGTGCAGCCCCGACACACGAACGGCACGCAGCTCCGGGGGCAAAACCGGGCTGCGTGCCGTTGCAATGGCTATTGGGGCGGGAGGCTACCCTACCAGGTGAATGCGGTTTTTCAGCTCGTCCTTGCACGAGCGGCTCACCGGCACGTACTCTTTGCCCAGCAGCACGCTGCTTTCCTCGTAAGCCTGCACATGGTCCAGGTTCACGATGTGGGAGCGATGGGTTTTAAAAAACTGGTCGGGCAGCTTTTGCTCCAGCTCCTTCATCGTAGAGTCGAACACGAAGCTTTCCCGCACGGTGTGCATGCGTACGTAGTTCTGCAGGGCCTCGAAGTAGAGAATGTCGGCCAGCAACACCTTGACGTGGCCGGAGCCCTTGCGCACGAACAGGTAGTCCTTGAACTTGGGGCAGCGCTCGGCCGGTCCCAGCACCTCCGTGCCGGCAGCATTGGCGGTATCGAAAACGGGACCGGTCGGGCCGGCCTGATAGGCGTTGTAGAGCGCCAGTTCGACCTGCACCCGCAGCGAATCATCCGTGAAGGGTTTGACCAGGTAGCCGTAGGGCTGGGCCAGCTTAGCGCGGTTCAGGGTGTCGGCGTCGGAGCGAGCGGTGAGAAATACCACGGGGAGGCCGAACTGCCGGCGAATGAGCAGGGCCGCCGCGATGCCGTCGCAGTCGCCGGCAATGTTGATGTCCATCAGCACCAGTTCCACGGGCTGGGTGGCCAGCACTCGCAGGGCCTCATCGCTGTTGTCGACGGGTTCGAGCGGGGTGTGCCCCAGCCGCACCAGCGTGCGTTCTATCTCGGCGGCAATAAGCAATTCATCTTCAACTATGAGAATGGTAGACATAGGGTGGGATAAGGGGCACGCCGCACGGCTCGTCATTCACGAGTAACCTCCATGCGTGTGCCCGTGGGAAAGGAACGGGTCACCGACAGCTTCGCTTTCAGCTGTTTGGTGAGCGTGCGGGCCAGCTGCATGCCCAGGGAGTGGGCCTTCGCCGGCGCGTCCTGGGCCGGCATTCCGGCCCCGTCATCGGCGATGGTGAGCTGAAAGCCGGTGGGGCGGCTGGCGAAGGAAACGTGCAGGTGGCCCTGGGCAAGGCCCTGAAAAGCGTGCTTGTACGCATTGGTCACCATTTCGTTGACCACCAGTCCCACCGTGCTGGCCTCTTTGGGGCTCATAATTACCGGGGCAAGGTTCATGCTCAACTCGATGTTTTGCTCGGACGTGGCGAGGGCGATTTTCAGAGAGTCAAGCAGTTCGCGCAGGTACTGGTCCATGCGCACTTCGGCCAGATTGTCGGCTTGATATAAGAATTCATGTACCATGGCCATGCTCTGAATTCTGTCACGGCTGGCGGTTAGCGCGGCCACCAGGGCGGGCTCGGGCAGGGTGCTGGCCTGCCAGCCCAGCAGGCCGCTCACCAGCTGCAGGTTGTTTTTGACGCGGTGGTGAATTTCCTGCAGCAGCACCTCCTTTTCGGCCACGGCCCGGCAGTTGGCCTGGTTGGCCACGGCCAGCAGCGCTTTTTGCCGCCGCAGCCGCCAGTACAGCCAGCTGCCCACCCCGATGGTCGTGGTCAGCCCGCCCAGCAGCAGCCACAGCGAGTGCAACTGCGCCCGCTGGCTGCGCTGCTCAAATTCGGCGGCCCGCTTCTGCTCGGTCAGCAGCTTCACGTCGTAGCGCACCTGCAGCTGGGCCAGGGCCTGCGCCTTGTCGCCGTTGAACAGGGAATCGCGCAGGTCCTGCGCCCGGTTGTCAAGGTCGAAGGAGCGGCGCATCCGGCCCTGGTCGGCGTGCGCCCAGGCGAGGCTAGCCAGCGCGTCGGCCTCGTAGTCGGGCATCTTCAGCTCGCGGGCCAGGGTGAGGGCCAGTTCCGCCATGCGCTGCGAGACGGCCGGCTGCCCCTTCAACCGGTATACGCGTGCCAGCGCCAGCGCCGAGCTGGCTATCTGTGGCCGAAACCCGTGGCGCTGCATGATGCGCAGCGCCCGGTTCATGTTCGTGGCCGCCGAATCCAGCGTAGCCGGGGTCTGGGGCTTAATCATGGCGTACACCTCGCCCCGGAACTGGTACACGTAGCCCAGGCCCCGGGCATCTTTGGCGCGCTGCATATAGGGCAGGGCCCGGGTCGCATAGTGCAGCACCGAGTCGTAGCGCTGCATCACCAGAAAGGTGTTGGCCAGGTTGAGCAGCAGCCCGCCCCGCTCGCGGGGTTGCACGTTGCCCACGGCTCCTTGCTGCTGGTAGGCCTGCCGCATGTACTTCAGGCCCCCGGTCACATCTTTGGTATCAACCGCTACCAGCCCCATGCACTGTGTGAAGCGCCATTCGTCGGGTAGCCGGTGCACCCTGGCCACGCCGGCACCTTCCTGGCTGTACTGCATGGCCGCCACGTAGTCGGCGGCCCGCTCACAGTTCACCACCAGCTGGTACAAGCCATCGGCCACACCCGACCAGTCCCGCCGGTGACGGGCCAACTGCACAGCCTGCTCCCCTACCCGGCGGGCCTCCGGCTCATCCTGGGCAAACAGGGCGTCGCTCAAGGCGCGCAGCGTCTGGAACCGGACCGAGTCCGGCAGCTGTAGCCGCCGGGCCACCTCCCGCAGCGAGTCAACTGTGGCATTGTCCCCGGGCGAGGCCAGGCTGTTTTCGGCCGGCAAGCAGGTTGCGCGGGCTACCGTACCGGCCCACAGCAGGGCCAGCACAGTCAAACGCTTACCGCCCGCCACGTCGCTTCGACGCTCCTTGGGGGCTGGGAATGGAAGAGCTGCTGTGCATTGCTGGTAGAGAATAGGGCCCCTCCCCTACCCTGCCCAGATGGGCCGGCAGCGGAGGGATAGTTTGAAATAGGGATGGAAGAACCGCCCGGCTTCCAATCGAGCCGGGCCGGCGAAATAGCCCCTAACGAATACGTTTACTTTTTGGGCGACATCATCTGGCGCAGCTGCCGCTGAAACGCTTTCTGAATCTGGGCCTCATTCGCTGCCTTGAACTGGGCGAGGATGTTGTGAATCACATCAGTCGAGGAAGCTCCCCCGCCCAGCAGCAGGCCCATCTGCTGGAAAAACTGCTGGTGGCTGGCCGTGATGCGAATCTGAAAAGTCTTCTTCTCCGCCGAATCTGCAAAGAGGGAAGTTAGGTCCAGCTTGTCCTTGCCGTCCCCCGTGGCCGCTGTTATCGGCGCAGCTTCGACTTCTACCTCTTCTTCCTCTAGGTCATCTGCAACGGGCAACTTGGCAGCCGGAGCGGCCGGTGGTGCCGGTGCTACCACGGGCGATGGTTTTTCTCCCTTTGGTTCCAGCGCAGCTGAACTGGCGGCTGGCGCGGGAACAGCAGCCGACAGCGGCGCAGGCTCCGTGGCAGTAACGGG
Source organism: Hymenobacter agri (assembly GCF_054778495.1). NCBI lineage: Bacteria > Pseudomonadati > Bacteroidota > Cytophagia > Cytophagales > Hymenobacteraceae > Hymenobacter > Hymenobacter agri. Next base: position 2,902 of record NZ_BAAGZM010000062.1, on the reverse strand, counting down.
TGCGACCGGCACTGATGGTTCCGGCTTTGCTGCTGGTACCGGGGGCGCGGCTTCGACGGGCGCCGCGGCCGGCTCTGGGGCCGAAGCCGCCGGCGTGGGCGTCGTCTCCGGGGCCGGGGTGGGCAGTACAAAGGGCTGGCTGGTCCCCATGTGGCTGATGGCCGCGACGGAGCCCGTCAGGCGGGCCAGCTCAGCCATTTGTTCTTCCGGGGTGAGTTTGGGTTTCTTAGTGGAGGCTTTGGCCATGACGAAGGGGATGCAAGCTTGAAATTTTAAAGGAAAAGCAGCGGCGGATGAGCTGTAGGGCTACGCGCCGGGGGCTGACTCGACGGCCGGGGCCGTAAACGCAATGGTTTTACCCGAGGGCGTGACCGCCCCCTCCCCTACCACGAGGGTCAGGATTTCCAGGATGAGCTGACCCAGGCCGAGGCGGTTGAGGTCACGCTCCGGCAGCGGAAACATCGTGGAGCGGTTTTCCTTGTAGGTCATCAGCAGCTCCACCCGGCTCTTGAGCAAGGGCAGGCCCTTCTCCTGAAACAGCTCCTCCGTCTTGTCATAAATCCCCTTCTTCTCGGACTTTACAAACTTGTTCCAGAAGGCGTAGAAGCCCAGCAGGTTGGAGTCTTCGTCGCGGTCCTGCACAAACTGGCCCAGGATGCCCATGTAGGACATAGTAGAGGCGATTGAGCCCTTGTCCGGCTCAATTGGCAGGAAGATGTAGTCCACCAGCCGAAGCAGCTCCGGGAGCCCCACTACGTTCACCGTACCGGGCGTATCCACCAAAATGAAATCGTAGTCCTGCTCAAACAACCCTTCGATGGAGCTCACGGCCTTCTCCACGCTGGAAATGATGACCGGGTACGGCGGAATGCCCTGCTTCAGCAGGCGGGCCTGAAACGGCGCTTCTGATTGCAGCCGGTTCTGCTCTTCGAGGCGATAGGCGTGCAGGGAGTTCTGCGGGTAGTCGCAGTCCACCATGGCCACCTTGTAGCCATAGTAGTAACACAGCGCCGAGGCCATGTGCGTGCCGATGGTCGACTTACCAGCGCCCCCCTTCTGGGTGGCGAATGCGAGTACGTGGGGTTGATTCATGCGAAGGGCCAGAAGGTTTGAAGACGTTGGATTGTTAGTTGCAAAGTGGCATTGTTGTAAAGTCACTTAGGTGCAATAGTGCAACACACTAAAGTTGCTTTGTTGCAAAAGGTAAAAGTTGTTTAGTTGCAAAGTGGCAAGACAACAAAGTTTATCTGTTGCAGTGTTGTTTAGTTGTAGTGTGGCGAAGGTAATAAGTTGTATTGTTGCAAAGCAACTTTATGGCAAATTTTGTGAATCCGCTCTGTGGTAAAGTTGCAAAGTTGTTTCGGTGCATTGGTGCAAATAATCAAATGCCCGGACGCGCTAAATCCAATCCTCACTAAAGTTGTATAGTGGCAAAGGTGCAATGGTGTAATGGGGCAGCAAAGCTCCATTGCTGATGCGAATTGCTCCAGACAAAATTGGTGAATTTATCGGGTGTAAAGTTGCAAAGTGTTAAAGTTGCATTGTGGCAAAATACACTAATCATAACCTTAGTCCTAGCCCCGTGCAACGCCCCCGTTCCACTAGCTCGTTCATCGACCAGCAAGCCATGTCATTGTCCGGACAAACGAAGTTTGTCCGGACAATGACATGGCCAAGTTCGCAGGCTCACATGGCTTGGCTTGCTAGTTTAGCGTATAGCATTTGTAGCCTATAAATCTTAAATTAGTTTTAGCCACCTTACGTATATTAAAGCCCCCAGCATCATGATTGAACCGGAGAAACAAGCTGAAAATCCCGCCGACGCCGCCCGCACTTTGCGTATCGACGTGCGGGTGAGTCCCGATGAAAAAAAAGACTTGCAGGCAAAAGCTACTGCCGCTGGCTATAAAAAAGTGTCGGCCTATTTGCGCGATGTAGGCCGGGGTGTTGAGATTAAGGAAAGCATCCCGCCGGAGTTGCGCCGGCAGCTAGTGGGGATTGGGACCAACCTGAATCAGATTGCCCGTCTGGCCCAGTCGGGTAAATCTTTTAGTGGTCACGAGGCTCAGCTAGTGCAGGCATTGGCCATCATTAGAGGGTATTTGGTATGATTGCAAAAACCACCACGGGTAATGATTTCGAGGGGGCGCTAACCTATGGTGCGGGTCAGCGGCAGGGTAGGGGAAAAGAGCCGGGCGAGGCCCCGGTGCTGGTAGTGGCTAACGTTATTCCGGGCAGCCCGAAAGAGATGGCGCAGGATATGCAGGCAGTGGCCGCGCAGAGCAGAAGGATTCAGAAGCCGGTGTGGCATACGGTGCTTTCCTGGAAGGCGGGGGAGGTAGTAAGTCAGGCGCAAAAGGTTGCCGCTGCCAGGCGCTACTGCGAGTTGATTGGGGCACCTATTGACCGGCACCAAGTGGTGGTGTATGAGCACCGCGACAAGAAGCACGCCCACGTGCACATCTATCTGAACCGGGTGCCGATTGATGGAGGACCGGCGCTGCGGACGGATAACAACTTCTACCGCCAGCCAGCTATCACCCGGCAGATAAGTCAGGAGCTAGGCATGGAGCCCATCCCCGAGCGGCGGCGCAGCCTGCGGGCGCTGGACCCCACGAAGGAGGAGGCGCGGGAGCAGGTGAGCCGGGCATTGCAGCTGATACTCGCGCAGGCCGAAAGGGGAGGGGAAGAGTGGCTCGCTTTGCAATTGCAAAAAGAGCTGATTGCAGTTCGCTACACCCACGACAAGGGCGGCGTTCTGCGGGGCGTGAGCTTTGAACTGAACGGCGTGGCCGTCCGGGGGCAGGAAGTGGGCTACAAAGGGGCGCAACTGCGCGAAGCCCTGAACGCGCCCGGGCTGCAGGCGGCATTAGGGCCGGAAGTTGCGCGGACGGCGGGCGCG
>NZ_BAAGZM010000061.1:0-13338 GCF_054778495.1 Hymenobacter agri | reverse complement strand
CCCGGCCCTCGGCGGGCGCGGCCACTGTGGCGGCCCTCGAGCGCGCCCTGGCCGAGTAGCTGAACCTCAGGCCCCCTTTCGCGGTTAAAGAAGCCGGGAAGCCAGTTTCCCGCCAACGTTCCGTATGAAGCACGAAACCATCCGCACCCTGGGCCAGCTTCGCGCCAGTGGTTATACCTCCCGCAGCGTGAAGCAAGAGCTCCGGGAAAACCTGATTCAGAAACTCAAAAACAAGGAGGAAGTCTTCCCCGGCATCTACGGCTACGACGAAACCGTGATTCCGGAGCTGCAGCGCGCTATTCTGGCCGGGCACCACATCAACCTGCTGGGACTGCGTGGCCAGGCCAAAACCCGCATTGCGCGCCTGCTTATCAACCTGCTCGACGAGTACATGCCCGTGGTGGCCGGCTCCGAGCTCAACGACGACCCGCTGCAGCCGCTGTCGGTGTTTGCCAAAAACCTGATTGATGAAAAGGGCGACGACACGCCCGTGGCCTGGGTGCACCGCAACGAGCGCTACACCGAGAAGCTGGCCACGCCCGACGTGTCGGTGGCCGACCTCATCGGCGACGCCGACCCCATCAAAGCCGCCACGCTGAAGCTGCCGTACTCCGACGAGCGGGTGATTCACTTCGGCCTGATTCCGCGCGCCCACCGCGGCATTTTTGTCATTAACGAATTGCCCGACTTGCAGGCCCGCATTCAGGTGTCGCTGTTCAATATTTTGCAGGAAGGCGATATCCAGATTCGCGGCTTCAAGGTGCGGCTGCCCTTGGATATCCAGTTCATCTTCACCGCCAACCCGGAGGACTACACCAACCGCGGCAGCATCGTCACGCCGCTCAAGGACCGGATTGACGCGCAGATTATCACGCACTACCCGAAATCGACCGAAATCGGCAAGCGCATCACCAAGCAGGAAGCCCGCATCAAAGACGAGCAGAAGGGCATGGTGACCAGCAACGAAGTGGTGCACGACCTCGTGGAGCAGGTGGCCGTAGAGGCCCGCGGCTCCGAGTTCGTCGATGCCAAGTCGGGCGTGTCGGCCCGCCTCACCATCTCGGCCTACGAGCAGGTGATTGCCGGGGCTGAGCGCCGGGCGCTGGTGAATGGCGAAAGCAACACCTACGTGCGCGTGGGCGACTTCATTTCGGCCGTGCCCGCCATTACGGGCAAGGTGGAGCTGGTGTACGAGGGCGAGCAGGAGGGCGCCGGCATCGTGGCCGAAAAGCTCATGGGCAAGGCCATCCGCACGCTGTTCCTGAACTATTTTCCGGACCCCGACAAGGCCAAGAAGCTTAAAAACCGCCCGTCGCCCTACAAAACGGTGCAGGAGTGGTTCGGCAACGGCCACACGCTGGACCTGTTGCACGACGCCAGCACCGCTGACTACCGCAAGGCCCTCGACCAGGTGCCCGGCCTGCGCGACATCGTGACCGAGCTGCACCCCAACGAAACGCCCGAGCACACTTACTTCCTCATGGAATTCCTGCTGCACGGCCTGAGCGAGCACAGCCTGATTTCGCGCAACCGTCTCACGGCCGGTGCCCAGTTCAAGGATTTGCTGTCGTCGATGTTCACCATGCCGAGCTTCGGCGATGATGACGATGACGATGAAGAAGACGAGAAGCCGCGCCGCCGCCGGTAGGCGCGCCGAACACTGATTCCAATATGCTCAGGGCGTCAGCCCATGCATAGCTAAAATGGAAAGCCCCGCGCATCACCTGATGCGCGGGGCTTTTTGCTGCATTCGCGCAGTACTTTTGAGTCATTCCACATTTACGGCTCAGTTCGGCTGCTTATGAATGCATTACTACGTTGTTTTCTGCGGCATACTGTGTTGCTGCTTCCGGTTTTTGGTCTGCTGCTATGGGCTGGGGGTAGCGTGGCCTACGCGCAGCTGCCGACCTGGCAAACGGCACTGGCGCTCACCAACAGCCCAAGCCAAATCCCCGAGGTAAAAGCCTCTACAACCGACGCAAGCGGGAATATCTACCTGACTGGAATGCTAATCGGTACCACCAATTTTGGCGCCACGGCCCTGACCAGTGCCGGCAATGGCGATGTATTTGTGGCCAAATGGAGCCCGGTAACCGGGCAGTTTGTTTGGGCGCAACGAGCAGGCGGCTCCAGCCTCGAAGTAGCGGAGGCTATTGCAGTGAGCGGCCCAAACGTGTATGTGGTGGGGTACTTCACCAGCCCAACGGCCGACTTTGGCGCTACAACGCTCACGAACAGCTACCAGGGAACGGCGCTGTCGGCGGATGTTTTCGTAGCTAAGCTGTCGGATACCGGCCCCAACGCCACCTTCACCTGGGCCAAGCGCGGCAAGGCACAGCACGCAACTGCGGTGGCCGTGAGCGGTTCCAGCGTGTACATGGCCGGGTATTTCGGGGGTACGCAGGCCGAATTTGGCCAAATGGTGCTGCCTAACTCAAGCAACCAGTACTACCTCGATTCCTACGTGGTGAAGCTGACTGATACTGGCCCAACGGGAGACTTCGTGTGGGCGCAACAGGTGACGGGTGCCGATACGGAGTGGATATTCGGGATGGTCGCGAATGGCCCGAATATTTACATCGGGGGCGGATTTATCAGTGCTCCAGCCCGGTTTGGCGCAGTTGCGCTCAGCAATGGTGGGCAGGGCGATGCATTCGTTGCCAAGCTCACGGATGATGGAAACAGCGGCCGATTTGTATGGGCGCAACGGGCTGGCGGAACCGGCACCGAACGGGTGAATGCCATGACTGTACGTGGCACGAGCGTGTACGCAGTGGGGTTTTTTAATAGTGTCCCGGCCACCTTCGGGAACACTGCCTTGGCCAGTATTGGTAGCAACGATGCCTTCATTGCCAAGCTTACGGATGCAGGGCCTACCGGTAATTTCGTGTGGGCACAGCGTGCCGGCGGCACGGGTACCGCTGGCATTGGCGACCAAGCTACCGCCATCGCCGTGAGTGGTCCCACGCTCTACGTTGCCGGTACGTTCAACGGCACTTTTTCCGATTTCGGCAGTACTACTCTCGACAGCGGATTGGGAAGCATCTTCTTAACCAGGCTCTCCGACGCGGGCTCAACCAGCAGTTTCGACTGGGCCATATCGGGCGGAAATCCGCAGTACAATGCCGTAATGGGCGTCGTGATAAGTGGCCCGCGCATTTACCTGACGGGAAATACCTCCTTACCAGCCCGCTTTGGGAGCATCAGTATCAATGCCATAAATTCCTTCGCCTATCTGGCTTCCGTGGCTGATGCGCAGGCATTGGCAACAGCATCCTCCACCGCCGGCCCGAGCACTATTGCCCTGTTTCCCAACCCGGCGCACAGTGTGGTAAAGGTGCACATCCCACCTGTAGCCGGCGAAACCCAGCTGACGCTGACCCTCTGCGATGCCCTGGGACGGAATGTTCAGACGCACAAGATGCTCATGCCCGCCGCGGGCCTGCAAGCCGAATTCCCATTGGCGGGACTGGCTCCCGGTCTCTACCGCGTGGTGGTGCAGGCAAGTAGCTGGCAGGCGGCCCGCATGCTGGCAGTGGAATAAAAGGCGCGGCTTCTTGCATGCACGCGCAAACAAAAAAGGCGACTCCATTGGAGTCGCCTTTTTTGTTTTGGACCGTTGCAGCGGTCCAGGCACTGGCATTACTGCCAGGTATCGGTGCGCGTCTGGCTCGTGCCCGAGGGCGTGAAGGTGCGGTTGGCGCCGCCTTCCCACAGCACGTTGCCGGCCGCATCCTTGCGGATGTACTTGTAGTCGACCGACGTGCCGCTGGTCAGGTTCACGGTGCCTTTCCATACCGGGTAGGCCGCGCCGCTCAGCTTGATGGCGTTAGCCGTGTTCCAGGCGCCGAGCTGGGTGGTGCTGCCCACCACGTACACATCCTGGCCGGTTACGGTGTTCGAGTAGGTCACGTTGAAGCTCACGGCCGTGGTGCCACCGGTGGGCGGAGGCGTGGTCGTGGTGCCGCCGTTGGGCACCCAGGCGGCGTAGGAGCGGGCCCCTACCGGGAACACGCCGTAGCCGTTGGCATCGGTGGTGATAGTGCCGCCGTTGTTGCCGGTAGCATCGGTAAGCGAGGCGCTCTTGAAGGGCGTGGTGATGCCCTTGCTGCGGGCCGCGCTGCCGTCGTTCAGCAGCAGCAACAGGCCTTTGTGGGTGGCGTCGCCGGCGCGCGAGTAGGCGTATAGGTCGGCGTCGTTCACGCTGGTGTATTCAGCCCCGGTGCCGTAGGCATTGGCCTTACGAATGGCGATGAGCTTCTTAATCTGCGCGCCTAGGCCGTACTCGTAGAAGTCGCGGTAGAACACGCAGGGGTAGCCCTTGTCGCGGGTCAGAATGTAGGCGTAGGCCAGCATCTTCAGGTTGGTCACGGGCGAGTAGAGCGCGCCGCCCTGTTGGTCGGTGTCGTGGTTGTCGACAAACGAAACCGACAGCGCACCGTTAGCCTCCGTAAAGCCGGCGAACTGCAGGCCGCGCATGTCCCAGGCGCCGTTGCCGTTGCTCATGTCCTGGAAGGTGTAGTGCAGCGGCACGTCGAACAGGCTGGTACGGCCCCCGGTGGCAGCCGCATAGTTGTTCATATCGCCCAGATTGCGGAACCAGGCCTCGCTCACGGCAAAGCGGCCCGAAGTACCCTTTACGGCATCGAGCCACTGGTTCACGAAGGGCGTGTAGATGTGCTTGGTGGCGTCGAGGCGGTAGCCGTCGAGGCCCAGCTTGGCGGTAATCCAGTTGCCCCAGTTAATGGTTTCGTTGGCGTTGTAGGAGTTGCCGTTGTACTGGATTTCGGAGCCGAGCAGGTTGTCGTAGGCGTCGCCGTTGGCGTAGGGCTGGAAGTCCCAGCTCTTCCACTGGTACCAGCCGTTGTTGGGCGCCTGCTGGGTGCCGGTGAAGTTGGCCGACGTCCACTTGTAGGTGCTGTAGGTGTTGTTGCGGCCGGTGTAGTCGAAGCGCGTGTACACGTTGTTGCCGTTCACGTTCTCCTGGCCATCGGCCCAGGTCAGGTGGTTCATCACCATGTCCTCGTACACCTGAATGCCCTGGCCGTGCAGCGCCCCAATGGCGCTTTGCAGCTGGCCGATGGTGCCGTAGCGGGTGGCCACGGTGCCTTTCTGATTGAACTCGCCCAGGTCGTAGCGGTCGTACACGCCGTAGCCCACGTCCTGCTGGCTTCCGCCCTTGTAAGCTGGCGGCAACCACATGGCCGTGATGCCGGCCTGGCCCAGCTCGGTGGCCTTGCTGCCCAGGTTCTGCCACCACGTACCAGCGGTAGTGGTGAGGGGCGTATTCCAATAGAAGCCCTGCATCATCACCCCGTTCACGGCGGTTGCATTGCTGCTGGCTGCGGGGGTGGGAGTGGGGACGCTGCTGCCGGGCTGCAGGCCGTCTTTGGCGCAGCCGGTCAGCAGCAGAGCCGCCGCCAACGCGGCCGAGCCGGTCAGCTGTCGAAAATTTGTTTGCATAAGAGTTTGGTGGGAATGGTGGGAAAAAGCCGGGCCGGCCACAGCCGGCCCGGTAGGCAAAAAGGCAGGTTATTAGGTGCCCGAAACCGGGCGCGGCTTAGTTCGGCACCCACACCGACCACGAGCGGGCCTGCACCGGGAAGTTGCCGTAGCCGTTGGCGTCGGTGGTGATGGTGCCGCCGTAGTTGCCGGTCTTATCAGTGAGCGTGGCGTTCTTGAAGGGCGAGGTAATGCCCTTGGTGCGCGCGCCGCCACCATCGTTGAGGATGAGCATCAGGCCTTTGTGCGTGCTGTCGCCGGCGCGCGAGTAGGCGTAGTAGTCGGCATCGTCGACGCTGGTATACTCGAAGGCCGAGCCGTAGGCATTGGCCTTGCGAATAGCGGTGAGCTTCTTAATCTGCGCGCCCAGGCCGTATTCGTAGAAGTCGCGGTAGAACACGCAGGGGTAGCCATTGGCGCGGGTGAGGATGTAGGCGTAGGCCAGCATCTTCAGATTGATAACCGGCGAGTAAAGCGCGCCGCCGCTCTGGTCGGTGTCGTGGTTATCGACGAACGACACGGAAAGCGTGGGGTTCGATTCGGTGAAGCCGGCGAACTGCAGGCCGCGCATGTCCCAAGCCCCGTTGCCGTTGCTCATGTCCTGGAAAGTGTAGTGCAGTGGCACGTCGAACAGGCTGGTGCGCCCGCCCGTGGCCGTGGCGTAGTTCTTCAGGTCGGTCAGGTTGCGGAACCAGGCCTCGCTCACGGCGAAGCGGCCCGAAGTGCCCTTCACGGCATCGAGCCACTGGTTCACGAAAGGCGTGTAGATGTGCTTGGTAGCGTCGAGGCGGTAACCGTCCAGCCCGAGTTTGGTCGTCATCCAGTTGCCCCAGCTGATGGTTTCGTTGGCGTTGGCCGTGTTGCCGTTGTACTGGATTTCGGAGCCGAGCAGGTTATCGTAAGCGTCGCCGTTGGCGTAGGGCTGGAAGTCCCAGCTCTTCCACTGGTACCAGCCATTATTAGGCGCCTGCTGCGTGCCAGTGAAGTTGTTGTAGCCCCACTTGTACGAGCTGTACGTGAGGCCCCGTCCGGGATAGTTGAATTTGGTATACACCACGTTGCTGTTCACCGTTTCTTGGGCGTCGGCCCAGGTCAGGTGGTTCATCACCATGTCTTCGTACACCTGCACGCCCTGGCCGTGCAGCGCCCCGATGGCCGACTGCAACTGGGCCAGCGTGCCGTATCGGGTGGCCACGGTGCCTTTCTGATTGAACTCGCCCAGGTCGTAGCGGTCGTACACGCCGTAGCCTACATCCTGCTGGCTACCACCCTTGTATGCCGGGGGTAGCCACACCGCTGTGATGCCAGACTGGCTCAGTTCAGTGGCCTTGCTGCCCAGGTTCTGCCACCAGCTGCCGGCGGTGGTGGTAAGGGGCGTATTCCAGTAGAAGCCCTGCATCATTACGCCGTTCACGGCCACGGCGTTAGCCGAGGTGCTGGCTACCGGGACCGGGGCGCTGGCCGTCGGATTGAGGTTTTCCTTGGCGCAGCCGGCCAGCGTGAGCAAAGTCGCCGCCAGTATCGCACGGCGGTTGCCGCGAAACAATGTCTTCATGAGTGGTGGGGATTTTGGTGAGAAGTGCTGCAAGGTATCGGGCGAACGATATTCTATGCAAAGTTCAAAAATTCCCCAGTTCAGACTAGTGGGTTCGGAGCGAAATGAAATTTAGACAATTATAATATTATCACTTAATACAAACGTTTGCAATTGTATTGGCAGCAATTGGCAACGTTTGAAAATAAAATTATAAAAAAGGTGAGTGCTCACTCATAAAATTTGAGCAAACGTTTACATCGGAAATGTTACAATCGATTGCACAAAATCCGTCTTCGCAGACTGATATTTATAATCCAGCCCTAAACTGCACAGCGAGGGCTGGCATCATCCGAGCGTCGAATAGCCTGTTCAACAATGGATGACCCGGACCCCGCCCTGCGGTTTTTTGATTCAAATAATTACTCGCCCACGCGGCCGGTGCCCAGCCAGCGGGCTACCGGGTAGCGGTTGTGGCCGGGCTCGTGGTAAGCCGAGTTCTGATACACCCATTCGAGCTGGGCGGGGCCGTTGGCGGCAAACGCGGCGTTGGCTGCTTTTAGCTTTTCGAGGCGCTCGCGCAAGGCCGGGTCGCGACGCAGCAGGTCGGCGGCCAGGTCTTCGAACACGTAGTCGGAGAAGTGCTCCTTCTGCTGCAGCACGCTGTCGAAGAAGCCCCAGGCGAAGAAGGAGTCAGTGGCCTGCGGCTCCAGCGTCTCCATGAGGTAGCGGGCGGGCGCGGCGGCGTTCAGGTACACCACCAGGTCGCCGGCTTCGAAGGTGGCCGGCGCGTCCACGGCGCGCAGCTGCACCTGGCTGTGCACGTAGTGGCCCTCGAAGGGCCGGGGCGTGGTTTTGAAGTCGGTGAAATAATAGGTTTGCACGGGCACCGTTACGGCGCGGGCCAGCGGCTCCAGCGTGGCCCCGTTGCGGCGCAGCAGGTCGGCCACTTCGGTCCAGGCTTTGGGAATGATGTATGCCGTAGGCCGGCTGGCGGTGGTGGTCGGCTTGAAGGTATTGTAATACTTCACCGGCCGGGAGTAGGGGGCGGCGCGGTCGTAGTAGAGCCGTGGCTGGCCGCTTACTTCGCTGGGCTTCATCTTGCCCTCGTAGCCGCGGAACTGCACGTTTTCGGTCTGGCTTTCATCGAGCGCCCAGGTGAGGGGGAAGGTGGTTTGGCCCTGCATATCAGCCGCGGCCGTGGCGCGGGCAGCCGCCAGCGCCGGCGCCTGCCGGCCCACGGTTTCGAGCATGGTCAGCAGGAAATCGTAGGTGGAGTGCACTCGGGACGCGAAGTCCTTTAGCATATGCGTTTCGGGCATGAAGCCGATGGTGTTGAAGAGCGCCGCGTAGCCGGTGGAGTAGCGCGGCGTTTCCAGAAAAGCGCGCAGGCCGCTCTCGGGCGTCTGCCCCTCGAAGTCGACGTAGGGTGTCATGGGCCACTTTTTCTGCTCCATGCCCTTGTAGAGCGCCGGCAGCAGCTGGCCCTGCAAATAGGCGCCCAGCGCCGGGGCCAGCTTGCTGTGCTGGGTGGCAATAAGCGTCATCGTGTACTGGTAGTCGGCTCCGTTCGAGGTGTGGGTCTCCACGAACACGTCGGGCTGCCACTTCTGGAAAAGCTGGGCAAAGGAGCGGGCATTCCGCGACTCCTGCTTGATGTAGTCGCGGTTCAAATCCAGGTGCCGGGCGTTGCCCCGAAAGCCGTAGGCCGCGGGCCCGTTCTGGTTCACGCGGGTAGTGCTGTTGCGGTTCAGCATGCCATCGATGTTGTACACGGGCACCAGCACCACCGTCACGTCGGCCAGAAGCTTCTGGAGCTTGGGTTGCTGCAGCAGGTCGCGGGTTAGCATCATGCTGGCATCGATGCCTTCGGGCTCACCGGGGTGGATTCCGTTCTGAATGAACAGGATGCGCCGGTTTTTGCGGCGCGTGCTGGCCGGGTCGGCGTCGCCGTCGGCGCTGAGCACTACTTCGTGCAGGGGCTGGCCGCTGTCGGTGGGCCCGGCTTCGGCAAGGTGCAGGTGGGCGGGGTAGGCAGCGGCTAGTTTCTGGTAGTAGCCAATGCACTCGGCATACGTGGCCGTGGTATTACCCCGCGGGTCGTTTTCGAAGGGTGTGCGCCAAGCGGGCGCGGGAGTGGGCGGAGTGGGAGCGAGGGCCATAAGCGAAGCAAGCAGTACGATGAACATAGGAGCGCGAACTTTGTCGTTCGCATATCCACTCCAGTCGGCAGCGTGCCGAACGGCGCGGAGATGCGCGCCGTAAAGGTCGGGGCCGGTGCGCTTCCGTTGCGGCGGCCCCGGCCCCGCCACCCCTATTTGTAGCTCAATTTTCCCGCTTTCCGTTGAAAAAGCCTCTCATTCTCGTCTCCAACGACGACGGCATTACCGCCCCCGGCATTCGCCACCTCGTCGAAACCGTGCTGGCCCTCGGGGCCGAAGTCGTCGTCGTCGCGCCCGACTCGCCGCAGTCGGGCATGGGGCACGCTATCACCATTGGCAGCGCCCTGCGTCTCACTAAAAACCCGGTTTTCGGCCCCGAGGTCGAAGCCTACGAGTGCTCGGGCACGCCGGCCGACTGCGTAAAAATCGCCAAGCACTACATTCTGCAGGACCGCACGCCCGACCTCGTGGTATCCGGCATCAACCACGGCTCCAACGCCTCGGTGAACGTGCTGTACTCGGGCACCATGTCGGCCGCCATCGAAGCGGCCATCGAAGGACTGCCCGCCATCGGCTTCTCGCTGTGCGAGTACGGCCCCAACGCCGACTTCTCGCACACCACCGAGTGGGTGGCCCAGGTGTGCCGCCATGCGCTCGACAACGGCATCGCGCCCGGCACGGCCCTGAATGTGAACATCCCCAAAAACTCCGAAACGCCCATTGCCGGGCTGCGGCTGGCCCGCCAGGCCCGTGCCAAGTGGGCCGAGAAGTTCGACCGTCGCCTCGACCCCTACCAGCGCCCCTACTACTGGCTGATGGGCACCTTCGAAAACCTCGACGCCGGCACCGATACCGACGAGTGGGCCCTGGCCCACAACTACATTTCCATTGTGCCCTGCCAGTTCGACCTCACGGCCGCGCACGGCCTGGCGCACCTCAGCCAGCAGTGGGCGCTGCCGCTGCCTTCCCACGAAGATGCCAGCACGCCGCCCCAGCCCGTCGCATCGCAGGACTATGGCGTGGCCAACCAGCATTAGGGCAGGCTGGCTTTATTAAGCCTTAAAATTGAAAGAACGTCATGCTGAGCTTGTCGAAGCATCTCTACCGCAATAGTAAATGAATTACTTGCGCGGTAGAGATGCTTCGGCTGCGCTTAGCATGACGTTCCTGTTTGTTCACGTTTCCAGAATCGGCTAGCTCGCCCGGTGGCTCACGGTGTGCACGGTTTTGTGCGGCATGGGCATCACCGTTGACTTGCGCACCACCACGGGCGTCACCGCCGGGCCGGCGGCTGGGCGGGTCTTGCGATGCAGGGCCGCTACTTCGGTGCCGACGGCTACGGCCAGCACCAGCAGCAGACTGATGAACAGGAATCTAAGCAGCAGATGGACGGGTTGATGTATCACGTCCCGAAGCTACGTTCCCACCTATGAAGCCGGCATGAAACCGGCCACCAATTTTGTCGAAGGCTGAAAATCGAGAATAAAGCTGGTACCCTGGCCTACCTCCGACTCGGCCCGCAGCGTGGCCCCGTGAAAGGTGGCAATGGTTTGGGCAATGGGCAGGCCCAGGCCGTAGCCCTCGGGCGCGCCCGGTGCCGTGCCGTGGAAGCGCCGGAACCGGTCGAACAGAAACGGCAGGTTTTCGGCCGCGATGCCGGGGCCACTGTCTTCGACCCGCAGCGAATAGCCGCCGTTGGGCTTGGCACGGCCCAGCACCCGAATGCGCCCGCCCTCGCGGTTGTACTTGATGGCGTTGGAGAGCAGGTTGCGCAGCAGTGTGTGCAGCAGGCTCGCATTGGCGTGCGGGCGCTCATCGGGGCTGGTCAGGTCGATTTCGAGGGCAATGTCGCGTTGTTGGCGGCGGTCGTCGAGCTCCTCGGCCACATCGGCCACTACTTCGGAGAGGCGCACGGCCTCGTTGCGCAGGTACTGCTCATTTTCGATGTTGGCAATGAGCAGCAGCGTGCGCACGGTGTTGCGCAGGCGGTAGAGCGTGCGCTGCGACTCCACAATCTGCTGGGCGTGGGCTTCGGGCAGGGTGGGGTCCTGCAGCATGTTTTCGAAGCGCGACTGCAGAATGCTGGCCGGCGTGAGCAGTTCGTGGCTCACGTTGCTCATGAACTCGCGCTCCTTGGCAAAGGCCGACTGCACCTGCCGCATTAACGAATTCAGGCGGTCGTCGAGCCGGCGGAAGTCGGTGGTGTCAGTATCAATGGCCTCAAAATCAAAGTCCGACGGTTGCCGGATGCCACGCAGCTTGCGCATCGTGAGCTCGCGCAACGGCCCCAGCAGGTAGTGCGCAAATGCAGCATCGGACACCACCGTGAGCAGCGAGGCCGCCACCAGCACCCACAGCGCCAGGTTGCGCAGCGTACCCGTGAGCAGCTCCACGGTGGCCAGCGACGAGCCAATTTCGACCCGAAACGCTGGGTGGTCGGGCAGCTGGGCCGGCCGCGCAAAGCTCAGAATACGAAAGTCTTCTACTTCCTGGTCGACCTGCCGGGGCTCCTCAAAAATGCGCTCGGGCGGCAGGGCCTGGCCCGCCGGTAGCGGCGTGAGCGTTATGTACTCCTGTTTGAAGATGTTGTAGTCGGCGTACGTCTCGGCCCGCTCGCCGCGCTCAAAGCCCTGCAGGCCGTCGCGGGCGATGAGGGCCAACACGTCCTGCTTCTTATTGCGCAGGTGCTGGTCGGTGTGGGCCACGGCCACGCGCTGCACGATGGGCGGAATCACCAGCGCCCCGAGTAGCACCAGCAGCAGCTTGGAGAGGGCATTGAACAGGGCCAGCTTGGCTTCGAGACGCATTCTGGGCAAGGGGAAATGGATTGGGCGAATGAGTGAATTATCGATTGCGATAAACGCAAAAGGACGTCATGCTGAGCTTGTCGAAGCATCTCTACCGCAGAACTAAAATCAATTAGTTGCGCAGTAGAGGTGCTTCGACAAGCTCAGCATGACGTTCTGGTGTGCACAGATTCCGCCAACGGCTACTCCGCCGCGCGGTAGCCGATGCCGCGCACGGTTTCCAGGAAGTCGGCGGGGGCGAACTGGGCCAGCTTCTTGCGCACGTTCTTAATGTGCACGTCGATGTAGTTTGAGTCGGAGTCATCTTCGAGCACGTTGCCCCACAGGTGCTCGCCGAGCTGCAGGCGCGTGAGCACCCGGCCGCGGTGCAGCAGCAGGTAGTGCAGCAGGTCGAACTCCTTTTTGGTGAGGGGCACTTCCTGGCTGCCGTGGCGCACAATACGGGCGTTGGCATCCATGCTGAAGCCGGTGCCAAAGGTAATTTCGGGGCGCTTGAGGTTGAACTTACGGCGCGTGATGGCCTGCATGCGGCTGGTGAGCTCGAGCAGCGAAAAAGGCTTGGGCAGGTAGTCGTCGGCGCCGAGGTCGAGGCCGCGGATGCGGTCGTCGAGGGCGCCGCGGGCGGTGAGGATGATGAAGGAGGCCTCCTGGTTTTCGTTCAGGCGGGCTTCCTTGAGCAGGTCGAGGCCGTCGCCGCCGGGCAGGCCCAGGTCGAGCAGCACGAAGTCGTAGCTGCTCACGTAGAGTTTTTCCGAAGCTTCGGCATAGGTGTAGGCCGAATCGACTAGGTACTGCGCCTGGAGCAGAAACTGGCGCATTTCCTGGTGCAGGCTTTTTTCGTCTTCGATGAGCAGAACGTGCATGAGAACGGGGAGGGGGAAATAGATAGAAATGGGCTGCTGCCCGCCGCGCCGGTGGCAGCCAGAAAGGGCGGCCGGCCGGCGATTATGCCACAACATACGACAGCCGTAGCTGAATGATAGATGAAGGGGCCTTGAGAAATTTCTGGGTTAAATACCGGGCCGGCTTGAAAAAAGCTCGTAATTTGCCGGTGCGACAGTTCTTCATTATTCCATTTCCTTCGCTATGAAACACTTGCTTACCCGAATTTCGACCCTGTGCGCGCTGCTGGTGCTGCTGGGCACCACTACCAGCCGCGCCCAGATGCCGGCCGCGGCCGAAAAAGGCAAAACGAAAATCAAGCCGCTCATCACCACGGTGTACATTGTGCGGCACGCCGAAAAAGACACCACCGTGGCCGGCAACCCCGACCCCGAGCTCTCGGCCGAGGGCCGCGCCCGCGCCCAGGCCCTGAACCAGACGCTGGCCAAGC
>NZ_BAAGZM010000060.1:0-13385 GCF_054778495.1 Hymenobacter agri | reverse complement strand
CGGGGCGGGTGCCCCAGCCCAAGTTGGCCCGCAGCAGCCGCCAGCCCTGGCCGGTCACCGTCACGGATACCCGGGCGGGCAGCGGGCGTAGCGGCACGTAGTGGGCCGAGTCGTAGTGCCAGGCCAGCGGAAAGTTGAGGCGCGTGGTGTAGGTTTTATTCAGGGCATTCATCTGCCAGAACACGCCCGCCGCTAGCAGGCAGGCCGTAATGGCCCGGTAAAAGCTGGGCTCCTGGCCCGCGAAAGGGCGCACAAACCAGCGCAGCAGCGTGCCGGCTCGGGTCAGTGGCCCTTCCATTGGTTAGGAGGCGATGGGGGTATCGCGGTTGGTGGTGTCAGCGGCCGCCTTTGTGCCCACTTCGCGGGCAATGGCCGAGCGGTCGAAGCGCAACTTGGTACCGCGGTCTACTTCCACTACCACGGTGTCTTCCGTCAGGTCCACTACCAGCCCGTGCAGGCCGCCGATGGTGACGATGCGCGAACCTTTAGTGAGGCTCTGGCGGAAGGCTTTGGCATCGGCCGTGCGCTTCTGCTGGGGCCGAATCATGAAGAAATACACCACCAGGCCGATGGCAATCGGAAAAAGCAGCTGGGTGTAGCCGCCGCCATCGGCAGCTTGCAGCAAAAGGGTCAGGAACATAAATCGAAAGGTAAATGCTTACAGGGGTTTGTCGGCGCCAGCAGCCGTGAGCACGTTGCCTTTGATGGCAATGGTGGTGATGTTGGGCTGGGTGTTGGCCCGCACGGCCACTTGCTTGTTGATGATGCCCTGCTTGCCGCGGCTGTCGAACTGCACTTCCAGCGTGCCCTGCGCACCGGGGGCCACGGGCTCCTTGGTCCAGCTAGGCGTGGTGCAGCCGCACGAGGCCGTGGCATCCTCAATCAGCAGCGGCGATTTGCCGGTGTTGGTGAAGGTGAAGGTGTGGTGCACCTTGCTGTCGGGCTTGATATCGCCAAAGTCGAATTCCGCTTCGGTGAATTTCATCACCGGGGCGTTGGGGTTGGGCGTTTCGTTCTCGCTCACCACGTTGGGGTTGTCCACGGTGGGGTTGGCGGCATCGTTGGTTACGGTGGCGCCGGCGTTCACGCCTTCTGCGCCGGCTTCGGCGGCTTTGTCGCGGTTGCAGGCGGCCAGCGAAAGCGCGGCGGCCAGAATCAGGTACTGCTTCATAATGAATTAATGGTCGTTTTTTCGTCTGTCATCCTGAGCAGAGACGAAGAACTTTATCACGAATGAACAAGCATTCTGAAGTGATAAGGTCCTTCGTCTCTGCTCAGGATGACAGATGGTGTACGGCCGATAAAATTACAGCTTGGCGATAATGCTCTGGGCAAACTGGCTGGTGCTGGCCTGGCCGCCGAGGTCGCCGGTGCACTCTTCCTTATTGGCCAGCGTGGCTTCCAAGGCTTTGTCAATTTGCTCGGCCTTGGCGTGCTCGCCGATGTGGTGCAGCATCATGATGGCCGAGCGCAGCAGGGCGGTGGGGTTGGCTTTGCCCTGGCCGGCGATGTCGGGGGCCGAGCCGTGCACGGCTTCAAAAATGGCCATGTTGTCGCCGATGTTGGCACCGGCCACCACGCCCAGGCCGCCCACGAGGCCGGCGCAGAGGTCCGACAGCAGGTCGCCGAACAGGTTGGTGGTCACAATCACGTCGAACTGCTCGGGCTTGCCCACCAGCTGCATGCACATGTTATCGATGATTTTATCCTCGAACACAATCTCCGGAAACTCCAGGCTGGCTTCTTTGCAGGCGTTCAGCATCAGCGTGCCGGCCATCTTGATGATGTTGGCTTTGTGGGCCAGCGTCACTTTTTTGCGGCCGTGCTTGGCGGCGTAGGCGAAAGCGGCGCGGCAGATTTTGCGCGAGCCTTCCACCGTTACGCGGGCAATGGCATCGGCAATGCCGAGGCGCTCGTCCCACATTTCGAGGCCCGAGTACAGGCCTTCGGTGTTTTCGCGAAACAGCACGAGGTCAATGCCTTCGTAGCGGGTTTTCACGCCGGCCGTGGTTTTGCTGGGGCGCACGTTCTGGTAGAGGTCGTACTTCTGGCGCAGCGTCACGTTGATGCTGCGGAAGCCTTTGCCTACGGGCGTGGTAATCGGGCCTTTAAGGGCCACCTTATTCTTTTCCAGTGATTTGAGCAGGGCGTTCGGAATCAGCTCGCCCGACTGGTCGAACGTGGTCTGGCCGGCGTTCTGCTCTTCCCACTGCACGGGCACCTGCGCGGCGGCAAAAATATCGGTTACTGCTTTCGTGATTTCGGGGCCTATGCCGTCGCCGGGAATAAGGGTTATTACGTGCATCGTATCGGGTAATAAATGACTGAATGAGAATGCAAAGAACGGAATGGGAGAATGAGCGAGAACTGAATTTTCATCAGCGGCTCACTCATTCTCCCATTCCGTCAATCACTTAACTCGTTCAAAAAAAATTAAGCGCCCTTGCGGGAATTGATTTGGTTGATAAGCTGGTCAACGTCGCCGAGCAGCTGCTCTGCCTTGGATTTAGCATCGGAAATCACGCGCTGGCCTTCGCTCTTGGCCGACGACTGGCCGGTGGCTTCGCGGCTGGTCACGAGGCTGTCGGTGAGGTCGGCCAATACCGAGCGGTACTTTTCGAGCTGGTAGCTGAGCCAAGAGCGGGTTTCGGTGCCGGTTTCGGGGGCAAAGAGCAAGCCAAGGGCCGCGCCGGTGAGGGCGCCGCCCGCGAAGCACAGGATGCCGGTGGTGGTTTTGCTGGCCATGGTCGTCGGAGTGGGAATGAAAGTGGGGAATGTTTTCGGAGCTGCGTACGCAGAAACGCGGCCGCAGGTGCAAAGGTGGCTGATTGGTGCGTTCCATCAACCAGCCCGCGCCCTACTGGTTATCCAGTAAGCCGCGGCCCGATTTGCGAATGTCGCCGCTGGCGGCCAAATCCGTCGCCAGCTTGTCGAGAATACCGTTCACAAACTGCTTGCTCTTCGGCGTACTATACAGCTTGCTGATTTCAATGTACTCGTTGATAGTGACTTTCACCGGAATGCCGCGGAAGAGCTGCATCTCGGTAAGGGCCATTTTCAGGATAATTTTGTCGAGTAACGCCACACGCTCCACGTCCCAGTTCTGCACCGAGCCGGCGATGAGCTTCTCCATCTTGTCATCCTCAATGAGCGTTTGCTTGTAGAGGGTTTCGGCAAACTCGCGGTCGTCGGCCCAGTTGGCCGATAGGTTCATCAGCTCCTGCTTCTCGTCGGCGCCGTAGGGCAGCATTTTCAGCGTCTTCAGCACCAGATTGCGCACGATGGGGCGGTTTTCTTCCCAGTTCAGGTCGGCGGCTTCGAGCTGGCGCGGCAGGGCCTCGCCCTTGAACACGTAATCCTTGTAGATGTGGCGCAGGATTTCGAGGTCGGTGTTGTAGTCCAGTTCGGGCGCGTCGGTATTCTTGCCGTCCAGGTAAGCCAGAATGGTTTCATCGGCCTTCATTTCCTGCCAGGCGGCGGTCAGGGCTTCGTACTCCTCGGGGCCTTCCCAGGCCAGCTTGCGGCGGATGGTGGTGCCCTGCAACTGCTCGTTGGCCATCAGCTTGGCAATGGCCTGGTTCTGATGCAGGCGCTTGGTGTCCACGGCGTTTTCGCTGGGGCCACCGCGGCGGCGCTCCTCGCGGCTCTGCTCTTCCTCCAGCACGCCCAGCAGGGCTTTGGGCAGGTTCAGCAGGTGCAGGTACTGGTCGTGAATACTTTCGGCCCCCACCATGAGCTGGCCGGCGTAGAGGTCGGCGTCCTTCTTCACCTGGTTCTGGAAGGAGATAATAGCGTCGGCCACGGCCTTGTCCACGGCTTTGTCTTCCGTTTTCTCGGGCGTGTTGCCGGTGCGGTACCAGTCGCGCAGCTGGGCCTCGCCCATCTTGCGCTGGCCTTCCAGCTTGCGGCGGTCGGGGGCCTCTTTGGCCGTCAGGTCGGGCTCGAAAGCAGCCGCGATGCGGTCCTGCGCCAGCATCAAATCGGCTCCTACCGCCTGGTGGTAGGAGTAGAGTGACTGCATGACTTTGATACGGAGGAGGCGGCGGTTGAGCATATTTCTTGGTGCTTGGTTGTTAGTGCTTGGTGCTTGGCTTGATTGAGGCTGGAAATTCCAGGCACCAACAACCAAGCACCAAGCACCAAAAATTAATACGTCGACTTCACCCGGCCCACGCTGGCGATGCGCTCCTTGGCCTGCCGGATGGCGGCGGCCTGCGGGTGCGTGCCTTCTTCGTCGGCCTTCTGGAGAACCTGAAGGGTGAAATCGTAAATTTTTTCGGTCTGGGTGAGGGCCGCCTGGCGGCTGCCGCCGGTTACTTCGGAGTACACGTTGATGAGGCCGCCGGCGTTGATGAGGAAGTCGGGGGCGTACACAATGCCGCGGCGCACCAGCTCGGGGCCGTGCTGGTTTTCTACTTTGAGCTGATTGTTGGCGCAGCCAGCCACCACGCGGGCCTTCAGGCGCGGAATGGTGTCGTCGTTTAGCGTGGCACCCAGCGCGCAGGGCGAGTAAATATCCATGTCCTGGTCGTAAATGGCATCCAGGCCCACGGCGGTGGCGCCAAAGCGGTTGGCCGCATCCAAGGCGCGGTCTTCGTAGTAGTCGGTCACGATGAGCTTCGCACCTTCTTTCTGGAGGTGCTCGAGCAGGTAGGTGCCCACATGGCCCGTGCCCTGCACGCCAATGCGCTTGCCGGCCAGGCTTTCGGAGCCGAAAGCCTTCTTGGCGGCGGCCTTCATGCCCATGTACACACCGTAAGCCGTCACGGGCGAAGGGTCGCCCGAGCCGCCCATGCTCTCGGGCAGGCCGGCTACGTGGGTGGTTTCCATGCGGATGTACTCCATGTCCTTGGTGGTCATGTTCACATCTTCGGCCGTGATGTACTTGCCGTTCAGGTTCTTCACGAAGCGGCCGAACTTGCGCAGCAGGGCTTCGGTCTTCAGCGTGGCGGCATCGCCGATGATGACGGCCTTGCCGCCGCCCAGGTTCAGGCCCGAGATGGCAGCCTTGTAAGTCATGCCGCGCGAGAGGCGCAGCACGTCGTTCAGCGCCTCAGCATCGGAAGCATAGTGCCACATGCGCGTGCCGCCGAGGGCGGGCCCGAGCACGGTGTTGTGAATGCCGATGATGGCCTTGAGGCCGGTTTCGTGGTCGTGGCAATACACAACCTGCTCGTGCTGATGCTCGGCAATCTGGCCGAAAATCGACTCGGGGGCGACAACTTGGGTTTCAATCATGGGAATGAATTGAAGGGTGGTGGGAATTGTGGGAGGGATGGTTGGGAAGAGTACGGCGTAACTTTGTTGGGTCTTTGGGTTTATACGAAAATCCAGAACGTCATGCTGAGCTGGTCGAAGCATCTCTACCGCGTAAGTAGATAGTTACTACTGCGGTAGAGATGCTTCGACCAGCTCAGCATGACGTTCGAATTGACCATTGACTCATCATTTCAGGCCGCAAAAGTACCGCTATTTTCCCGAACCGGCCCCTTTCTCAACTTGCCCGTGCGCGCCCTCAACGCTGTTAACCCGTTCATCTTCCGCTATAAGTGGCATTTCCTCGCCGGAGTGCTGTTCGTGGCCCTGAGTACCCTGCTGGCCATTTTTCCGGCCCAGCTGGTGCGCTACGCCTTCGATTTGGTGAACGAGGGCATCGACCTCTACCACCTCTACGCCGGCACCGAAGCGCAAAAGGGCGTGTACCAGCTTTTTGGGCGCAACGTGCTGTTCTACGGCGTGCTCATCATTGCCCTGGCGCTGGGCCGCGGCATCTTCCTGTTCTTCATGCGCCAGACGCTCATCGTGATGTCGCGCCACATCGAGAACGACCAGAAGAACCAGATTTACCAGCACTACCAGTCGCTGCCGCTCAGCTTCTACCGCCGTCACAGCACCGGCGATTTGATGTCGCGCATCTCCGAAGACGTGAGCCGCGTGCGCATGTACCTCGGGCCGGCCATCATGTACTTCCTGCAACTCGTGCTGCTGTTTCTGCTCATCGTGCCGCTCATGCTCATGGTGAACGTGAAGCTGACGCTCTACACGCTGCTGCCGCTGCCGGTGCTATCGGTCAGCATCTTCTACGTCAATAACCTGATTGAGCGCAAGTCCGACGAAATCCAGCGGGCGCTGTCGGGCATGACGACCTTTGTGCAGGAGGCTTTCTCGGGCATTCGGGTGCTGAAATCGTTCGTACGCGAGCAGGATTCGCACGCGCAGTTTGCGGCCGCCAGCAACGAATACAAGGAAAAGTCGCTGAGTCTGAACTTCGTGAACTCGCTGTTCTTCCCGCTCATTCTGTTCCTCATCGGGCTGAGCACGCTCATTACGGTGTGGGTAGGCGGCCAGGAGGTCATTCGCGGCACCATCACCACGGGTACCATCGCCGAGTTCCTTATTTACGTGAACCTGCTGACGTGGCCGGTGACGGCGCTGGGCTGGACCTCTTCGCTGGTGCAGCGGGCCGAGGCCTCGCAGGCCCGCATCAACGAGTTCCTGGACCAGAAAACCGACATCATCTCCCGCCAGAACGTGGAGCGCGAGCTGGCCGGCGACATCGTGTTTGAGAACGTGTCGTTCACTTATCCCGATACCGGCATTCAGGCCCTCAAAAACGTGAGCTTCCGCGTGAAGCCGGGCCAGACCTTGGCCGTCATCGGCAACACCGGCTCGGGCAAAAGCACCGTGGCCGCCCTGCTCTGCCGCCTCTACGATGTGACAGCCGGCGATATTAAAGTGGATGGCGTGGACGTGCGCGATTACTCCTTGCGGGCCCTACGCGGCCAGATTGGCTACGTACCGCAGGACGTATTCCTGTTCTCCGACACCATCCGCAACAATATCAACTTCGGCCTCGACCAGCCCGACGAGGCGCGCATGCTGCAAGCCGCTAAGGATGCTGACGTGTACAGCAACATCTTGGCCTTCCCCGAAGGCTTCGACACCAAAGTGGGCGAGCGCGGCATCACCCTCTCGGGCGGGCAGAAGCAGCGCGTGAGCATGGCCCGCGCCCTGGTGAAGGAGCCCAAAATCCTGATTCTGGACGACTCGCTCTCCGCCGTGGATACCAAGACGGAAAACGCTATTCTGGGCAGCCTGCAACGCATTATGGCGGCGCGCACCAGCCTCATCATCTCGCACCGCGTGAGCTCGGTGAAGCTGGCCGACGAAATCTTGGTGCTCGACGACGGCATTATCGTGCAGCATGGCACCCACGACGCCCTTATGGCCGAAACCGGCGGCCTGTACCGCTCGCTGTACGAGCGGCAGTTGCAAACCGAGGAGGCATAGTGGTGAGCTAGTGAAATGGTGAGGTGGTGAGTTTGACGTTCAATTAGGTGCTAATTGCGCCGATAGAACATCGAATTCACCACCTCACCATTTCACTAGCTCACCACATGACTCAACGCCTTGCCCTCGTCACCCTCATTGTTCGCCGCTACGACGAAGCCATTGCCTTTTACACGCAGGTATTGGGTTTCACGCTGACTTCTGACCTCGACATGGGCGGCGGCAAGCGCTGGGTAGTGGTGACGCCACCCGGCCCGGCTGGCGGCGGCCTGTTGCTGGCCGAAGCCAAAACCGAGGAGGAGCAGGCCGCCGTGGGCCGGCAGGGCGCGGGCCGCGTCTGGCTGTTTCTGCACACCGACGACTTCTGGCGCGACTACCCGGTGCTGCAAAGCCGGGGCTTGCGCTTCCTCGAAGTGCCGCGCTCCGAAGCCTATGGCCACGTCGCCGTGTTCGAAGACCTGTATGGCAACAAGTGGGACTTACTGGAGCCCCTGGGCGAATAGCCCATGAATAAAAAACCCCGCTACGCAGAGCGTAGCGGGGTTTTTGCCTCTGAGGCATTTGAAATTACTGCCCAATCATCACGCGGCGCATACCGGTTTTTTCGTAGGCCGTGCAGCGTACAATGTAGGAGCCGGCCGGCAGCTGGCCTACGTTGAGCACCGCGGGCGTCTGGCCGTTCATCATGGTATAGGTAAGTACCGGGCGGCCACCCACGTCAGATACTTCGACGCGGGTCGGGCCGGGGTTATCCGTTTTCACGGTGAGCTTGCCAGCTATTGCTTCGGCTTTCACTTTGATGGCATTGGGGTTGGCGGCCGGAGTTTCGGGCGCGGGGGCAATCCTAGAAGTAGTTGCTGCATCAGCTACCACTGCCGTCGGCGCTGGCGTGGGCGCTACGGCGCCATTGGGTAAAATAGCCTCTTCTTTGGCGGGAGCAGCCGGCATAGCGGCAGCGGGGGCGGAAGGCGCCGGAGCAGTATTTTGAGCGTGGGCCGCCAGCGAAGCTAAGGTGCTGGCTACTACAAGTAGTAATATCTTTTTCATAACTTGGATACGAACGAGAGAGAGTAAAATCGCTTGCGTAAAGCTAAGCAATTATGTGGCCGTTTTGGTCAGGCCGGCTTGTCAGGCGGGTTTGAGAGGCCATTAAGACCGACCGATTTTAAAACTTTATTTGCGTCTGGCTTGCACAGAGCGCAAATAACTCCTTACCTTTGTCGCTCCAATACCAATCGGGGTGTAGCGTAGCCTGGTATCGCGCCAGCATGGGGTGCTGGAGGTCGTAGGTTCGAATCCTGCCACTCCGACGGAAGAGCAGCCGCTCTCTCAAAAGCCTCCGAACTTCCGGGTTCGGGGGCTTTTTTCGGCCGCTCATATTGGAAACAGAAAACCAGTCGCCCCATCGGCTGGCTTTCGGGGTGTAGCGCAGCCCGGTAGCGCGCGTCGTTCGGGACGACGAGGCCGTAGGTTCGAATCCTGCCACCCCGACCCGAGAAAGAAGGCTTGCATCAGCAATGATGCAAGCCTTCTTTTTTTGCGCTAACCCGATGGGCGTTAGCTGAGGTGGCGGCAGCGGTGACAAATTTCGTTTAGGGGGATTATATTCATGCAGCCAACAGGTTAGCTTCGCTATCATTGCATCCTCACCAGCTTCCGAACCGTGAAAACACTTCTGCTCTCCTTTGCGCTGTTGGGCGCTACGGCTTTTGGCGCGCCGCGCGCCTGGGCCCAATGCCATACGTTTATGTACGTGCCCCACAGCACGCACCACCACGACTCGTGCGCGGTGCAAAAGCCCTTTGTGCCAGGCCGCGTGGGTGGCTCCGTTGGTTTGCTGGCCGCTTCGGACCGGGCGCACACCCCCTATTTAGGCATGGACGCGGAAGCCCACTATTGGCTGTTGCCCCGTTGGAGCGCGGGCCTGCGGGGTAGCTTTACGGGCGAAATGCCGGCTGCCGATGCGCCGGCCGAGGTATACGCCGGGGCGGCGCAGCCCCGCCTGCTGCTATTCAGCGCTACCTGGAACAACCAAGTGCTGCTGGCCGAAACCTCGCGCTGGCGGCTGGTGGCCGAGGTAGGTGCCGGCCTAGGCGGGGCCAGCCTCTACGACAAAGCCCAGCAGGTACACCAATCCGGGCGAAACTGTGGCTGCACCACGGCCAAACGGCTCGATACGGCGGTGGCACCCGTTGGCGAAATTGGGCTGGCTGCTACCTACAAGCTGCTCCGGCACATCGATGGGCCCTGGCTGACGGTACGCGGCGGCTTTCGGCAGTGGTACGCCAGCGCGCCCTTTGGCACCGCCGACCAGTTTTCGGCCTACGTGCTGAGCGTGGGCGTGAGTGTGCCCGACATCACGCACAAGCGCTAGCGCAGTGGGCTACTTCACACCCACCCACACTTCGGAAGCGTCGTTGGCCCCGAAGCGTTCGAGGTAGAAATTGCCGCGCTGCGTGAGCTTTTGTTTTTTCACGGCCTCAAAGGCGGCGGGATAGAGCTTGTTGGGGGCCAGCAGGTAGCTCACGCCCGTGAGGCGGGCGGCCAGCACGCGCTGCCCGGCCGGTACCACGCGGTAGCGGAAACCGGTTGGTAATGCTTGGGTAGTATCGGCCACGGTGAGGCCGATGAAGGCGCGAATTGTGTCGTGGGCCGTTTCGGGGTCGTTGAGGTAGAGGTTAGCCAGGTCGCCGTGCAGCTTCTGCTGCGCATCCTTGGCCTGGCGGAAAAGCTGGCCGAATGCCTCCCCCGTCACTTTACCGTGGAAGGGCTGCCCGGCCAAGTACAGCGGGGCCGATGTGGTTTCGAGCGTGATTTTGGGCTCCTGGGTGCCGCCGAGGTAAACGTAGACGCCGGCCGCGGCCAGCGTGAGCACAATAATGGCGAGGAAGAGGTAGCGCATGTAGGGGCAATGGGTGAATGAGTGAAGGAGCGAATGGGTGAATGAGCGAATGCAGAAATCGTCCGTTTGCATTCACCCATTCATCCATTCGCTCATTCACCGCTGACGACGTACTGCATGCGGTAGAGCTGGGCATAGTAGCCGCCCTCGATGCGCAGCAGCTCTTCGTGGGTGCCGGTTTCCTTAATTTCGCCCTTGTCGAGCACGATGATTTTATCGGCTTTCTGAATGGTGCTCAGGCGGTGGGCAATGACGAGCGAGGTGCGGTCCTGCATCAGCTTTTCGATGGCCTGCTGAATCAGCTCCTCGGTTTCGGAATCGACGGAGGACGTGGCCTCATCGAGCACGATGATGTGCGGCTGGTACACCATGGCCCGCACGAAGCTGATGAGCTGGCGCTGGCCCACCGAGAGCGTGGCGCCGCGCTCCATCACGGGGTAGCCTAGGCCCTCGGGCAGACGCTCGATGAAGCGGCGGGCCCCCACAAGGTCGGCCGCAGCCCAGATTTGCTCGTCGGTAATCGTCTGGTTGCCGAGGGTGATGTTGTCGCGGATGCTGCCAGCGAACAGAAATACATCCTGGAGCACAATGCCTATTTGGCGGCGCAGTAGGCTAAGGTCGTACTCGCGCAGGTCGCGCCCGTCGATGCAGATGCTGCCTTCCTGGATGTCGTAGAAGCGGCTCAGCAGGTTGATGATGCTGGTTTTGCCCGCGCCGGTCGCACCCACGAAGGCAATGGTCTGGCCGGGCTTCACGTGGAAGCTGATGTCCTTGAGCACCCAGTCGGGCTCGTTGTAGGCAAACTTCACGTGCTTGAACTCTACGTCGCCCTGCAATTCGGCGGGCGCGAAGGTGCCGCTGGGAGCCACCAACTCCTGGTTGTCGAGCAGCTTGAGCAGGCGCTCGGTGCTCACAAGGCCCAGTTGCAGGGTGTTGAACCGGTCGGCAATCTGGCGGATGGGCCTGAAAAATAGGGCGTTGTACATGATGAAGGCAATGAGGGCGCCCTTTGAGATGGTGCCCTCAATCTGGCCCTGGGCGGCGTACCACACCAGCAGGCCCACGCCCACGGCGCCCAGCACCTCGGCCACCGGGAAGTAGATGCTGTAGTAGAGCACCGAGCGGATATTAGCCTCGGTATGCTGCTTGTTGATGGCTTCGAACTTGCGGAACTCGCGCTCTTCGTTGTTGAAAATCTGCACCACGTTCATGCCCGTAATGTGCTCCTGCACAAAGCTGTTGAGCTTGGCCACGGCCGTGCGCACATCCTGAAACGAGCCCTTGATTTTCTCCTTGAAAACATACGTGCTGAACAGTAGCGGCGGAATCACCGACAGGCTGATGAGCGTGAGCCGCCAGTCAATCCAGAACATGAAGGCCATGATGAAGAGCAGCTGCAGAATGTCGCCCACCATAGCCGCCAGGCCCTCGCTGAAGACATCGGACAGGGTTTCGACGTCGGAGATGTTGCGCGTCACGAGCACGCCGATGGGCGTCTGGTCAAAGAACTTCAGCTTGAGGCTGAGCAGATGACGGTAGAGGTCGGTGCGGATGTCGCGCACGATGTACTGGCCCAGCCAGCCGCCGTAGTAGGTCTGCAGGTAGCTCACGCCGGCGTGGGCCACCAGCAGCACCAGTAGCAGCAGAAACATAAAGTTCAGCCCCTTCATATCGCCCTGCTCGATACTGACATCGACCATGCGCTGGATAAGGAACGGGCGCAGGGTGCCCAGCACGGCCGTGGCCACGGTGAGCACGATGAGGCCGACGAACACGCGCCGATAAGGGCGCACGTAGCCGAGCAGGCGGCGCAGTACGGCCCAGTCGAAGACCTGGCCGGTTTTGGTGGCGGAAGTGGTGGGGTCCATAAGTGGGGCAAAGGTCGGTAAGAACAAGCAGTAGCGGGCGGAGTTTGCCGCCGCCGTCCCATCTTTAGGGCCTACTCCACCTCCTTTCCACCTTTTTTATGCTGCTGTACCTCCGCCGCCTGGGCTTTGGCTTGGGCCTGCTGCTGGCTGCCCTCGCGGGCCGGGCCCAAACCATCAATGTCGACGCCGTGACGCGCTACTGGCAACTTACTGACGCGCTGCGGCAGGACAAGCCCCTCACCGACCAGGCCTGGCAGGAGTTTCTGGAAATTCCGGGCAATAAGATTTATACGCGCGGCATCTACTCGGCTGCCGATTTGGTGCGCTACCGCAAGGCCATCGAAGTGGTGTATATGCCGCGCTACGACTCGCTGCGTCGGGCCAAGCTCCAGGCCAAAAGCTGGCTGTATATGATGGCAAACGACATGAAGGAGCGGGAGCCCGAATACCGGCGCTACGTGGCCGGCCTCACGCAGAATGCCGCTGCCCTCGACCAGATGTACCAGTTCGCCTATCCGCAGCTGCCCCCGGCGGCCCGCAAACGGGTGAGCAAGCTCAACATCTACTACGAAGCTCTGGGCAACGACGCCACCTCGCAGGAAGAAGGTATGTTCTACAGCCTACGGGCCGTGCTCGATGCCAATGAAGTGAAGCCCGGCCTGATGGAAGGCCACGAGATGTACCACCAGCTGCAGCCCGATTTCCATTTCGGCCCCATTGCACCCGACGATGAAGGCCTGCTGGAATTCATGACCAGCATGCAGCACGAAGGCATCGCCGACCAGATTGATAAGCCCCTGACCATGGCCCTGCCCGGCGACCCGCGCGGTATCCGCGACTGGGCCTTCACCCCCGCGCCCACCTTCATTCACCGCATGGATTCGGCGCTGCAGTCGCGGGCGCGGGGTGGCGCCGCCGCTACGGGGCGCTGGTACCGGCGCCAGTCCGATGGCTCAAACGGGCACTTGCCGGGCTTCTTCATGTCGTCGGCCATTGTGCGCAACGGCTACGGCCAGCAGCTGATAGCGCAGTCCGACAACCCCTTTGCCTTCGTGTTTCTCTACCAGAAGGCGGCTAAAAAGAACAAGACTCCACTGCCACTCTTCTCCGACGAAGCCATCCGCTACCTGAAGGAACTGGAGCGTAAGTACACTAAGGCCCGGCCGGCCACTTCCTAAGTGAGCGGCGTTTCATCCGGCACTACGCCGTCCTCATACTCCACGCGGCTCAGGAACAGGCCCCGGGCCGGGGCGGCCCCGCCGGCATCGATGCGCTTCTGCGCCCACAGCAGCTCCTGGAACTCGCGCGGCGTCATCCGGCCGCGG
>NZ_BAAGZM010000059.1:0-13404 GCF_054778495.1 Hymenobacter agri | reverse complement strand
CGACTCAGCCGCGGCCGCCACCATTGCGGCCGATGCCGACTACGCCCGCTACCGCACCACGCGCCGCCTCACGGTGAGCACCTTTTTTGACTTGCCAGCCGAGGCGCCCGCGCTGCTCGACGGCGACCAGCTGAGCGACCTCAGCATTGCCGCCTTCAAAGTTGATTACGGCCGGCCGCTGCCCCGCCGCGCGCGCCTCGAAGCCGGCCTGAAAGCAACCCGGGTGCGCTCCGACAACAACGTAGTGTTCGTGAATACTGAAAACGGTGTCCGCACCTACAATGCTGATATTTCTAATGCGTTTCGCTACGATGAGAACGTGAATGCAGCCTACCTGAGCTACCGCAGTGGGCCCGGGCCTACCAGCCTGCAGCTGGGCCTGCGGGCCGAACAAACCAACACCCGCGCCGCCTTTGCCGACTCGCTGCGCGAGCGGCACTACGTGCAGCTGTTCCCCTCGGCCACCGTGCAGCACCGGCTGAACCCACGGCACAGCCTGAGTCTGGCCCTGGCCCGGCGCATCGACCGGCCCACCTACCGGCAGCTGAACCCGCTGCGCACCTACCTCGACGCCACTTCGTACCAGGCCGGCAACCGCAACCTGGTGGCCCAAACCAGCTACAACGCCGAAATCAGCCACACGTACCGCCAGAAATTCGTGACCGCGCTGGCCTACGCGCGCACTTCGCTGCCCATTGTGAACGTGGTGCAGCCCTCGCCCGACGGAGGCCGGCTGGTGGTGAACCAGGATGTGAACCTGCGCACCGAGCATTACTACAGCCTCACCCTCACGGCCCCGCTCGACCTGGCCAAATGGTGCAGCCTCTACGCCAACGGCGTGTTTTACTACGCCCGCTACCTGGGCAGCCTGGCCAATACCACGCTCGACCGGGGCCGCGCGGCCTGTACCCTGACCCTGAACGGCAGCTTCACGCTGCCCGGCGGCTGGACCGCCGACCTGAGCAGCGTGTACGAATCGGGCGAGCAGTACGGGTTTGAGTACATCCGGCCGCGCGGACAGCTGGCAATGGGCTTGAAAAAAAGCTGTTTGCAGCAGCGCGGCACGCTCACGCTGAACGCGGCCGACGTGCTCTACACCACGCCCATCCGCACCACGTCGACCTACAACAATTTTGTCGAGACGTTCTACAGCCGGCAGGACACGCGAGTTGTGACAGCGGCGTTTGCGTACCGGTTTGGCAATAGCAAAGTTGTAGCCGCCCGCAAGCGCACCGCCGGCGCTGAAGATGAGCTGCGCCGCGCCGGGGGGCTATGATGCGCTGGGACGCATGAATGGAGCGCGAATCAAGTACGGCTACGCTATCAACACTGCTTTTTTCCTCATTTTTCATTCCTCATTAAGCCAGGCGTCAACTACCTTCGTGCGCCGTGGTGGCCATTCCGCCGGGGCAGTTAGCGTATGCAAGTATCTAAAATGGCCGCCGGACTGCGCGGCTCCGAAATCATCCGAATTGGCAATCAGGTAAGCGAGCAGGTGCGCCAGGGGGCTAATATCTGCAACCTCACCATCGGCGACTTCGACCCGAAGATTTTCCCGATTCCGGCCGGCCTTACCGCCGGCATCATCGATGCCTATAAGGCCGGCCTCACCAACTATCCGCCGGCCGCCGGCATGGGCGAGCTGCGCCAGTCGGTATCGAAATTTCTGCAAGAGCGCCAGGGCCTGAGCTACGGCCCCGACGACATTCTGATTGCCGGCGGCTCGCGCCCGCTCATCTACGCCACCTACCGCGCCATTGTGGATGCCGGCGACCGCGTCATCTTCCCGCTGCCCAGCTGGAACAACAACCACTACTGCCACCTCGTGGATGCCACGCCCGTGGCCGTGCCCACCAGCCCCGACAACAATTTCATGCCCACCGCGGCCGACCTGGCCCCGCACGTGACCGGCGCCACCCTGCTGGCCCTGTGCTCGCCGCTGAACCCCACGGGCACGGTGTTCACCAAAGAAGGCCTGGAGGAAATCTGCGACCTGGTAATTGCCGAGAACAAGCGCCGCGGCCCCGATGAAAAGCCGCTCTACATCCTCTACGACCAGATTTACTGGCTGCTCACCTTCGGCAACACCCAGCACTTCGACCCGGTGAGCCTGCGCCCCGAGCTGCGCGACTACGTTGTCTACATCGACGGTACGTCGAAGTGCTTCGCCGCCACCGGCGTGCGCGTGGGCTATGCCTTCGGCCCACCCGCCATTATCAACCAGATGAAATCCATTCTTGGCCACGTGGGCGCCTGGGCCCCCAAAGCCGAGCAGGTGGCCAACGCCCACTTCCTGCCCCAGGCCGCCGAAGTTGATGAGTTTCTGGGCGGCATGAAAACCAAGCTGGAACGCTCGCTCGATGGCCTGTTTAACGGGATGAAAGAGCTGCAGGCGGCCGGCTACCCCGTCGATGCTGTAGCGCCGGCCGGGGCTATCTACCTCACCATCAAAATCGACGTGCTGGGCCGCACCGCCCCCGACGGCACCGTGCTCACCACCACCGCCGAACTCACCTCCTACCTCATCTCGGAGGCTAAGGTGGCGCTGGTGCCCTTCTCGGCCTTCGGCACGCCGACTACCGAGCCGTGGTTCCGCGCCTCGGTGGGCGCTGAGACGGTGGAGTCGATTCAGGCGGCGCTGCCGCGACTGCGGGCGGCGCTGGATAAGCTGAAGTAAATGAACCACTTAATTAGCAGGTGTGTATAAAAAGGAAAGGGTGCATCACTTAAATGTGATGCACCCTTTCCTGTTAAATATGTCTTACAAACACTTCAGGCACCTTTTTGTATTGGCAATTGCACTGCCATTTACTGCAAGAGCACAGACCGTAGCTCCTATTCCTGCCAAAATAGTCCCGCTGGATTTCAGCAATAGAATACCCATCAGGCCTGAAGCTACATCAGCTAACAACGCAACGCCACCTCCAACGAATGCCTATGGTGAGTTCAACCAACGCAATGGTATAGTTTGTGCGCCACAAACTCAAAAAAGCAGAAATAGCCCTTTGATTATTTTAGACGGAAGGGCAATTGCAGACAGGAAGCTCCAAAAGCTAAATCCTAACGATATAGAAAATATCATTGTTGTAAAAGGCGAACAGGCAATTTCAGTGTATGGCAGCAGCGGCGAAAATGGCGTGTTAATTATCACAACTAAGCGGGCCAACTCAAAAAACAAAAAAGGTCATCTCAAGTGAGATGACCTTTTTCTTAAATAGTGGTTTCAAACTACCCCTTGGCCGTCAGCGTCACATACGGAATGATGCATTCCTCCAGCGAGATGCCGCCGTGCTGGAACGTGTCCTTATAGTAGTTCACGTAGTAGTTGTAGTTGTTCGGGTAGGCGAAGAAATAGTCGCCAATCGTGAAGACGTACGCCGTGCTCACGTTCTCGCGGGGCAGGAAAATGCTTTCCGGCTTGCGCACCACGTACACGTCGCGCGAGTCTTCGAAGCCCAGGTTTTTGCCGTGTTTGTAGCGCAGGTTGGTGTTGGTGTTGCGGTCGCCCACAATCTTATAGGGGCGCTTGCAGCGAATGGTGCCGTGGTCGGTGGTGATGATGAGCTTGCCCTTTTTCTCGGCAATGGTTTGCAGCATCTCGTACAGCGGCGAGTGCAGGAACCACGAGCGGGTGATGCTGCGGTAGGCCGACTCGTCGGCGGCCAGCTCCCGAATCATGGCCATATCGGTGCGGGCGTGCGAAAGCATGTCGACGAAGTTGTAGACGATGACGTTGCACTTGTAGTTGTTGTGCAGGTTGCTCATTTTGCCCAGCAAATCCTTGCCAGCCTGCAGGTTGGTCACCTTGTTATAGCTGTGCTTCACCTTCTGGTTGTTCTTCTGGAAGTTGATTTCCATGAACTCAGCCTCGTGCAGGTTTTTGCCCTCGTCGTCGTCGTCGTTCACCCACAGGTTGGGGTACTTCTTCTGAATGTCCGAAGGCATCATGCCCGAGAAAATGGCGTTGCGGGCGTAGGCCGTGGTGGTGGGCAGAATGGCGTAGTACATTTCCTCGCTATCCACGGTGAACAGCTCGGTGATGATGGGCTCCAGTACCTTCCACTGGTCGTAGCGCAGGTTGTCAATCAGCACGAAGTACACGGGCGTGTCGCCGGTGGCCTTCAGGGTGGGGAACACGCGCTCCTTGAAGAGCTGGTGCGACATCAGGGGCGCGTCCTTGTCGTCGCCATTCACCCAGTCCTCATAGCTTTCCGTGATGAAGCGGCCGAAGTAGGTGTTGGCCTCGTCCTTTTGCATGTTGAAGACCTCGGCCATGCTCTTGCCCTCGGTTTCGTTGATTTCGAGCTCCCAGTACACCAGCTTCTTGTATACGTCGGCCCACTCGGCGGGCGAGAGACGGTCGGACAGCTGCATGCCGAGCTGGCGGAAATCGCGCTGGTAGCCCGAGTTGGTGGCTTCGCTCACGAGGCGCTTGTTATCCAGCACCTTCTTTACCGACAGCAGAATCTGGCTCGGGTTCACCGGCTTAATCAGGTAATCGGCGATTTTAGCGCCGATGGCCGACTCCATGATGTGCTCCTCCTCGCTCTTGGTAATCATCACCACGGGCACGGTGGGCCGGATGGCCTTAATTTCGGTGAGCGTCTGCAAGCCGGTAAGGCCGGGCATGTTCTCATCGAGAAACACGAGGTCGTAGGTCTTTTCCTGGATTTCCTCGATGGCGTCGGCGCCGCTGTTCACGGGCGTCACATCGTAGCCTTTTTCCTTGAGGAATAGCAGGTGCGGCTTGAGCAGGTCGATTTCGTCGTCGGCCCAGAGGATGGTGGTTTGTTGCATAGATTAGGAACTTAGGGTCTTGGGGACGTGGCGTCGTGGTTAAACGACCAATATTCGCACCCCGAGGTGAAAACTGCGGGAAGTCCGCGAGGGTAAAGAAGCCGGCTCGGCCGTGCAAAGTTGCATTTGCCGGAATGGCAGGCCGTAGCTTCGCGTTCAGCTATTGACGGACGGCGGCGGCAAATGTTGCCGTTTTCTACTGCCCCGCTCCCGATTTCCCCTTTTTGCCCCCGGCGCCCTACTTCATCCAGTGAACAAGAAAAAAATCTTCAACGACCCCGTCTACGGCTTCGTCACCATCCCGACGGAGTTCCTGTTCGACCTCATCGAGCACCGCTATTTCCAGCGGCTGCGGCGCATTCAGCAGCTCGGGCTCACGGGGTTTGTGTATCCGGGGGCGTTGCACACGCGCTTCCACCACGCGCTGGGGGCCATGCACCTGATGTCGCTGGCCTTGCGCACGCTCAAGGACAAGGGCGTGAAGATTTCGGCGGCCGAGGGCGAGGCCGCGCTGGCGGCCATTCTGCTGCACGACGTGGGCCACGGCCCCCTCTCCCACGCCCTCGAAACCGCCATTTTCCAGGACGTGCCGCACGAGCAGCTCTCGCTTTTCCTGATGGAGCGCCTGAATAAGGAGTTCCACGGCAAGCTCGATTTGGCCATTGCTATCTTCAAGGGCACCTACGTGCGGCCATTTTTCCATCAGCTGGTGAGCAGCCAGCTCGACATGGACCGCCTCGACTACCTCAACCGCGACTCCTTTTACACCGGCGTGGAGGAAGGCCGCCCCGGCGCCGACCGTCTCATCAAAATGCTGCGCGTGCACGACGAGCGGCTGGTGCTCGAAGAGAAAGCCGTGTACTCGGTCGAAAACTTTCTGGTGAGCCGCCGCCTGATGTACTGGCAGGTGTACCTGCACAAAACCGTCACCTCCGCCGAGCAGATGGTGATTCGGGTGGTGCAACGGGCCCGCGACCTGGCCCGCCAGGGCGTGGAAGTGCCCGCCAACAGCTGCCTGGGCTATTTTCTGGGCCGGGCGGTAAGTCTGGACGAGTTCGAGAAGGACGAGAAAATCCTCAGCCATTTCGTCGAGCTGGATGATTACGACATCTGGTCGGCCATCAAGGCCTGGGCCGGGCACCGCGACGTGGTGCTGAGCTACCTGGCCAAGAGCATTCTGCACCGCAACCTGCTCAAGATAGTGCTGGCCCCCCAGCCCTTCGATGATGATTTCAAGCTGGGTATTCAGGAGCTCATCGCCGAGAAATTCAACCTGCCGATGGAGGAAGCGGCACTGTTGATGATTTCGGGCCGCCTGAGCAACAGCGCCTACAACGCTAAAAGCCAGGAGCCCATCGAAATCCTCACCAAGCTCGGCGACGTGGTGAACGTGATGGAAGCCTCCGACCTGCCCAACATCAAGGCGCTGAGCCAGCGCGTTGAGAAGTTCTACATCTGCTACCCAAAGGAAATTGTGTAAGTTTTGGTGCTTGGTTTTTGGTGCGTGGTGCTTGGCTTCCAGCAACTCATTCGGTGATGCGACGCTTTAACTTGCTGCCAGGCACCACGCACTAAGCACCAAGCACTATTTTTGCCGCCTATGGAATTTACCGTTCAGCAAGTAGCCGACGTTCTCGGCGGCACCGTGGAGGGCGATGCCACCCAGCGCATCTCCAGCCTCGCCAAAATTGAAGAAGCCCAGGCCGGCTCGCTCACCTTTTTGTCGAACGCCAAATACGAGCCGTTTCTCTACGAAACCGGCGCCACGGCCGTGATTGTGGGCCGCGACCAGGCCCTGCGCCAAGCAGTACGCCCCGCGCTCATTCGCGTCGAAAACCCCTACACTGCCTTCAGCCAGCTGCTCGAATTTTACGCCCAGGCCACCCGCACGGGCAAGCGCGGCGTCGAGCAGCCTTCGTTTATAGCGGAGAGCGCGACTATTGGTGCCGGCCACTACCGCGGCGCGTTTTCCTATATCGGCGAGCAGTGCGAGCTGGGCGACAACGTGCAGATTTTTCCGCATGCTTACATCGGCGACCGGGTGCGCATCGGCGAGGGCAGCATTATCCACGCCGGGGCCAAAATCTACCCCGACACGGTGATTGGCAAATTCTGCGTCATCAAGGCCGGCGCGGTGGTAGGCTCCGATGGTTTCGGCTTCGCACCGCAGCCCGATGGCAGCTACAAAGCCATCCCGCAAATCGGCAACGTGGTGCTCGACGACTACGTGAGCATCGGGGCCAATGCCACCATCGACTGCGCCACCATGGGCTCGACGCGCGTGGGCCGGGGCAGCAAAATCGATAACCTCGTGCAGCTGGCCCACAACGTGGAGATTGGTCAAAACACGGTGATTGCGGCGCAGACGGGCATTGCCGGCTCGGCCAAAATCGGCGACCAGTGCGTGCTGGCGGGCCAGGTGGGCATGGCCGGCCACGTGTCGCTGGCCAACAAAACGACCGTCACGGCCCAGTCGGGCATTGGCAAAAACGTGAAGCAGGAAGGCACCATCCTGCAAGGCTCCACGGCCTTCGACTTCAAGCAGAACCAACGCGCCCAAATCGTATTCCGCCGCCTGCCCGAGCTCGAACAGCGCGTGGCTACGCTGGAGAAGGCGAAAAGCGCAGCGGAAAAGCCCTAGCTTTGCATTCGGATTGAGCTGTTAGCTATTAGCCTTTAGCTGTTAGCATCTCAACGAGTTAATGTGAAGCCAACAGCTAAAAGCTAATGGCTAACAGCTAATTAAATGAACGACAAGCAACACACCATTAAGGCGCCCGTGACGGTGCGCGGCGTTGGCCTGCACACCGGCGTAGAGGCCACCATGACGTTTTGCCCCGCTCCCGTGGGCCACGGCTACAAGTTTCAGCGCGTCGACATGCCCGGCCAGCCTATTGTGGATGCCGACGTTGACAATGTGGTCGACCTGAGCCGCGGTACCACCATCGAGCAGAACGGCGCCCGCGTGAACACCGTGGAGCACACGCTGGCCGCCCTCGTGGGCCTGCAGCTCGACAACGTGCTGATTCAGCTCAGCGGGCCCGAGCCGCCCATCATGGATGGCTCGTCGGCCGAGTTCATCAAGGCCCTGAACACGGTGGGCTTCGAGGAGCAGAACGCGCTGCGCAACTACTACGAGATTCCGGAAAGCATTCGGTACGTGGATAATGCGCGCGGCGTGGAAATTGCCGCCCTGCCCCTCACCGACTATCGCCTCACGGTGATGGTGGACTATAATTCGCCGGTGCTGGGCTCGCAGCACGCCACCCTGGCCGACATCAACCAGTTCAGCGACGAAATTGCCTCGTCGCGCACGTTCTGCTTTTTGCACGAGCTGGAAATGCTCTACAAAAACAACCTCATTCGCGGCGGCGACCTGAGCAATGCCATCGTGGTGGTCGACCGCGTGGTGAGCGACGACGAGCTGACCGAACTGGCCAAAATGCTGGGCAAGCCGCGCGTGTCGGTGAAGAAGGAAGGCATCCTCAACAACGTGGACCTGCGCCACAAGAACGAGCCCGCCCGCCACAAGCTGCTCGACCTCGTGGGCGACCTTGCCCTGGTGGGCCGCCCGCTGAAAGGCCAGATTCTGGCCGCCCGCCCCGGGCACGCGGCTAACGTGGCCTTCGCCAAGAAAATCAAGAAAAAGATGCTGGAGGCGCGCAGCAACCCCGTGCCGGTGTACGACCTGAACCGCGAACCGGTGATGGACATCAACCGCATCATGCAGGTGCTGCCCCACCGCTACCCGTTCGTGATGATTGACAAGGTCATTCACCTCGACGACCAGGTGGTGACGGCCGTGAAAAACGTGACGATTAACGAGCCGTTCTTCCAGGGCCACTTCCCCGGCAACCCAGTGATGCCTGGCGTGCTGCAGATTGAGGGCCTGGCCCAGACCGGCGGCATTCTGGTGATGAACACTGTGCCCGACCCCGAAAACTACTGGCAATACTTCCTGGGCATCGAAAATGCCCGCTTCCGCAAGAAGGTGCTGCCCGGCGACACCATCGTGTACAGCTGCCAGCTGCTGGCCCCCATCAAGCGCGGCATTGCCAAGATGCGCGGCCAAGCCTTCGTAAACGGCAAAGTGGTGTGCGAAGCCGAGATGAGCGCCGCCATCGTCCGCAAAGACGCTTAAGGTTAGCTGTTAGCTAATAGCTGTTGGCTGTTAGCTTCTCGCAACCGTAGTTTAACCTTGAAAAGGCTAACAGCTAACCGCTACTAGCTAACAGCTTACAAAGAATGATTTCTCCCCTCGCTCATATTCATCCCGAAGCCCGCCTTGCGGCGAACGTCACCGTTGAACCGTTTACGACCATTGCGGCGGACGTCGAAATCGGCGAGGGTAGTTGGATTGGGCCGAACGTGACCATTATGAGCGGTACGCGCCTGGGCGCACACTGCCAGGTATTTCCGGGCGCGGTGATTGGCGCGGTGCCGCAGGATTTGAAGTTTGCCGGCGAGCACACCACGGCCGAAATTGGCGACTATACCGTGCTGCGCGAGTGCGTGACCGTGAACCGTGGTACCGTGGACCGTGGCCGCACCGTGGTGGGCAGCCATTGCCTGCTGCAAGCCTACGTGCACGTGGCGCACGACTGCATCATCGGCAATCATTGCGTGATTTCGAACTCGGTGCAGATTGCCGGGCACGTGACGGTGGGCGACTGGGCCATTCTGGGCGGCACCTCGGCCATTCATCAGTTCGTGAGTATTGGGGCGCACGCTTTCCTGGGCGGCGGCTCGCTGGTGCGCAAGGACATTCCGCCTTTCGTGAAAGCGGCCCGCGAACCCCTCACCTACGCCGGCGTGAACTCGGTGGGCCTGCGCCGCCGTGGCTTCAGCGAGGAGCAGGTAACCAATCTGCACAACCTGTACCGCCTGCTGTTTCTGGGCGGTATGAACACCCAGGACGCCATTGCACGCATTGAGGCCGAAATCGCGCCCTCGCCGGAACGCGACCACGCGCTGGATTTCATCCGCGCCGCCACGCGCGGCATCATCAAAGGCCCCAAGCGCGACAAGGCGGGCGAAGCCGAGCTGGACTAACGGGCCGGATTGTCATTCCGACGCAGGAGGCATCTGAGTATTTGCTCCTGCCATTTCCCTCCAGATTCCTCCTGCGTCGGAATCACAGCCTCACCCATTTGCCAGCTGCTAGCTGCCTGCTAATAATTGCTCATTGTTCATTGCTCTCTGTTAATTGCTGATTGACGCCACCGGCCTGGGCAAGCGCTACCGGCGCGACTGGATTTTCCGGGGGCTGACGCGCACATTCCGGCCGGGCAGCGCTACGGCCGTGCTCGGCCCCAACGGCGCGGGCAAAAGCACGCTGCTGAACACCTTTTCGGGCCAGCTGCTGCCCACCGAAGGCAAGCTAACGTACGAGTTGGCCGGCCGGCCGCTGGCCGTGGAAGACGTGCCCCGCCACCTGGCCTATGCCGCCCCCTACCTCGAGCTTTTGGAGGAGTTGACGCTGCTGGAACTGCTGCGCTTCCACACCCAGTTTAAGCCGCTGCGGGCGGGCATTACCACCGAGAAGCTGGTCGACATTATGTACCTGGGTAGCGCCCGGCAGCGGCTGGTTCGCGAGTTTTCGTCGGGCATGAAGCAGCGGCTGAAGCTGGGGCTGGCCCTGTACGCCGAGGCGCCGCTGCTGCTGCTCGACGAGCCTACCACCAACCTCGACGCCACCGGCGTGGCCTGGTACCAGGAGCACGTGCAGGCCACCCGCGCCGGCCGCACGCTGCTGCTCAGCTCTAACGTGCCCGCCGAGTACGCGTTTTGCGATGAGCAGCTGGTGGTGACGGATTTTCAGGTGACCCGGCCGCAGTAGCCGCCCGCCGCTGGCCGGCCGAATGGCCTCCCATTGATTCGCAACGCTGTTTTTTCTGGAGAAACCCGACCCGTGGCACAACGCGAAATCGGCCCCTTCCGTATCTTCGCGACCAAATCAAGCACTTATTTTCTTCCACCAACTTTATCCCCCGCCCCGGCCATGATTGATGACGACGACCTGGACGACGACTTACTCGCCGACGACGACACCCTGGATTCTTACGCTGCCAAAGGCGGTGCCGCGGCCCTCGGCAATTCCGAAGACCGCCTCTCGGCCAAGTACGCAGACTACCTGATGTGGACCGACACCGGCTCCTCGCACGACGAAGCCCTCGACCTAGCCAACATGACCGAGGAAGAGTTTGTGGAAGCCGAGCGCGCCGAAAACGCCGACCGCGGTGGCTTCACCAGCCTCGACGATGACGACGATGATTTCGGCGACGACGATGAGGACGACGAAGGCTACAGCAGTGGCCGCGGTGGCCGCCGCGGCAGCAGCTACGACGACGACGATTTCTAAGCCGCGGTCATTATGCCGCAGGATAAATCAGAGGAATATACCCGGGTAGTTTTGCCCAGATTCCTCCTGCGGCGGAATGACAAGCATGATTGAAAAGGCCCCACCCGGAAAATCCAGGCGGGGCCTTTTTTTGGTCTGAATACCGAATACTCAGTACCGAATAAGAAACCTATTTCCGGCCGAATACCGACTTCAGGATATCGGAGGTGCGGGCGGCGGGGTTTTTGCGGATTTTGGCTTCCTCGTTGGCCAACAGGATGAACAGGCCATCTACCGCCTTCTGAGTAGTGTAGTCGGCCAAGCTGAGCGTAACGGGCTGCTGCAGCGGAATTTTGTTGTAGGTATTGGTGATGGTAGCGTAGGCCCGGCCGGCACCCACCTGGTCGATGGCGGCTTCAATATCGGGGTGGAACGCAGCCATTAGCTGCGCCTGCGTCGATTTGCGCAGAAACTGCGTGGCGGCGTCGGTTTCGCTGCTCGTCACGAGCGACAGGGCATCGGTAAAGCTCATGTTGGCTAGCGCATTCAGGAAGATGTCCTTGGCCTTGGGCGCGGCAGCTTCGGCGGCGCGGTTGAGCTGGGTTTCGAGCGTTTCAAACACCTTGCTCATGCCGGGCAGGCGGCCGATGGTGGTTTTCACCAGGTCGAGGTCGGGCGGCGTGGGGATGTGAATGTCGTCGTTGCCGTTGAAGCCGTCGGGCTCGGAGGCAAACTGCACGGCCTTGATGATGCCTTTGTTGAGGGCCTCCTTCACGCCGGCGCTGGCCTGGGCTTCGGTGAGCGGGGGCAGCGCGGCTTTGGCATCGGCAGCAGCTTTGGCATCGGCAGCAGCCTTGGCGGCAGCAGCCTTGGCGGCAGCGGCTTTGTCGGCGGCTGCTTTAGCTGCGGCGGCCTTGGCAGCGGCGGCTTTCTGGGCGGCCGTCTGGGTGGTGGTTTTGGTGGTGGTCGTTTTCTTGGTCGTGGTTTTGGCTTTGGTTTGAGCCTGGGCGGCGGGAGCAGCGGCCAGCAGGCCAACTACCAGCAGAGGACCGGCAATGCGCGTGAACATGGAATAAACGGAGGCGGCGGGAAAACCAGAACGCCCCTATGGCTGTCCTTGGACCGTCGCTTGCGCAAATTGAAGACAATTTTGCGGCCAAACCTATTTTTTTCGTCAAACTCATGTCCCTGCCCGACTCCCAGCCTACCCTCCCCGTTCAACCCGGCGCCGCCCCTGCTCCGCCCGATGTCGAGATTATGACCATCGGCGACGAACTGCTTTACGGGCAGGTAATTGATACTAATTCGGCCTTCATGGGCCAGGAGCTGGGCAAAATTGGCCTGCGCGTGCGGCAGATTTCGTCGGTGTCGGACCGGGCCGACGAGATTGTGGCCGCCCTCGACCAGGCCCGGCAGCGGGCGCAAGTAGTGCTCATCACCGGCGGCCTCGGCCCCACCAAAGATGACCTCACCAAGCATGTGCTGGCCCGCTATTTCGGCACCGAGCTGGTGCTGCACGAGCCCACCCTGCGCCACGTGGAGGAAATCTTCCAGCGCTTCAACCGCCCCATGCTCGACGTGAACCGCCAGCAGGCCCTGGTGCCGGCCACCTGCGAGGTGCTGCACAACGCCGTGGGCACCGCGCCGGGCATGTGGTTCGACGACCAAGGCACCATCTTCGTGAGCATGCCCGGCGTGCCCTTCGAGATGAAGCGCCTGATGACCGACCACGTGCTGCCCCGCCTGCAAAGCCAGTTTCACATTGCCCCCATCGAACACGTGGTGGTGATGACCGCCGGCCTGGGCGAAAGCTTCCTGGCCAAGAAAATTGAGGATTGGGAAGACGCCCTGCCCGCCAACATCAAGTTGGCCTACCTGCCTAGCTTCGGGGCGGTGCGCCTGCGCCTCACCGGCACCGCCGACGGCCAACCCGACCTGCGCGGCCGCATGCTGGCTCTGTTGCCCGCCCTGCGCGAGCGCATCGGCGAGTACATCTTCGCCGAAACGGAAACCACCCTCGAAGCCGCCATCGGTGAGCTGTTGAAGGCCAAGAACCTCACCATCGGTACGGCCGAAAGCTGCACCGGCGGCCTCGTGGCCCAGCGCCTCACCAGCGTGCCGGGCAGCTCGGGCTACTTCCGCGGCGGCATCGTGGCCTACCACAACGACATCAAGCAGGAGGAGCTAGGCGTGAAAACCGAAACCCTGGCCGCCCACGGTGCCGTGAGCGAGGCCACCGTGCGCGAGATGGCCGAGGGCGCCCGCCG
>NZ_BAAGZM010000058.1:0-13424 GCF_054778495.1 Hymenobacter agri | reverse complement strand
CGGCCAGCAGCGCATCCACGGGCAGCGCGCCGGCCTGCTGCAGCTCGGCCGCCAGGTCGCGGAAGTTGGCCTTGATGAAGGTGAACTGCGGGCGGGCCAGCTTAGCGGCTTCGGCCTCAGCGTCGGCGTCCTGGTCGAAGCTGTAGAGGTGGCCGGTGGTAAGTCGCTCAAGAATGCGGGCCGAGTGGCCGCCTCCGCCGAAGGTTACGTCCACGTAGCGGCCGTCGGGCTGCAGGTCCATGGCGGCGAGGCACTGGGCCAGCATCACGGGGCGGTGGTAGGCCTGGTCGTTATCGTATTCGGTCATGCTCATGCGGCCAGGCCGGCGAGCGGCGGGGTTTCAACGGATAAAAACTTCTGTGCCAGCTTGCTGAAGCTCTGCTGGTCTTTGATAAGAAACTCGTCGTAGCGGGCCGGGTCCCAGATTTCGCAGCGGTTGCCCAGGCCCACGATGATGGCCTCTTTTTCGATACCCGCGTAACGCAACATGGTGCGCGGCAGCATAAAGCGGTTGATACTGTCGAGCTCTACCTCCGTCATGCCCCGGAAAAAGTTGCGCTGAAACTGCCGATACTCCTCATTGAACTCGTCGAGCGCCATCACCTTCTCGTGGATGACGCGCCAGGCCGCCCGCGGATACAGCACCAGGCAGGGCTCAAAGCCGCGCACCAGCACCAGCTGGTTGCCCGATTCGTCGGGCAGGTTGCCTTTCACCTTGGCCGGCAACACCAGCCGCCCCTTGGGGTCGAGCTTGCATTCGTATTCGCCGGAGAGCAGGTTCATGGGCACAATTTCGCCGGGTGAGCAAGCGGCGATAATAGCAAATGTACGGGAACCCCACGGAAAACCAACCACGATTTACCATTTCCTACCACAAATGCAAAACCCGCTTAAATGCGTTTAAATGCGGTTTTTGATGGCATGGACACGCGCAAACCTTTGTACGCAGTTCGGACGAGGAGCTGTTTGACAGAATGACAGGCGGGTTCACCTCCCCCGCACCCTTTCCGCGTGATAGAAGC
Source organism: Hymenobacter agri (assembly GCF_054778495.1). NCBI lineage: Bacteria > Pseudomonadati > Bacteroidota > Cytophagia > Cytophagales > Hymenobacteraceae > Hymenobacter > Hymenobacter agri. The sequence goes on along the minus strand of NZ_BAAGZM010000058.1, from coordinate 12,402 downwards.
CGGGGGTGAGGTGAACCCACCACGATGTTGCACCTGCCCGGACCAGATTCCGCACGCTGCGCTACCCGCTGCCCGCCGTACCTTTGTGGTAGTTATGCGTCCTCATTCCCGGTTCCGTCGCCTCGTCAGCCTGTTGCTGGCCGTGCTCGTGCTCATCACCTCGGTGGGCCTCACGGTGCAGCGCCTGACCTGCCGCATGAGCGGGACGAGCACCGTGGCCGTGTCGGTAGGTGGGCACACCAAGCTGCGCGGCTGCCTGGGTGAGTTGGCGCCTACCACCCCGCAAGCCAAGGATGGCTGCTGCGATTTCAGCAAGCAGGAACACAAGCTGAGCAGTCCGGCGCACGAGCTGGCCGCCAAAATTCTGGTGCCGGTGCCGACGCTGGTGGCCACGCTACCAGCCAATGGCTGGCCGGCTTCCGGCGCAGTAACCGCGTCGGCAGTAGCGGCCGGGCCGCGCTGGTTTGCGGCCGATGCCTCGCCCCCGCCCCTTGGTGGGCGGGCGTTGCTGACGTTTGTGTGCACCCTGGAAGTCTAGGTTTTTCTGAATCTTCTCGCTGCGTCAGCGGCCGAAGACCCTGCTGCGAAAACTTAACGCGGCAATTCATCAGAAATGCTTAACTTCCAGATTATATGAAACCTATCAGCGGAATCATTCCGCGTTTTCTGGCGCCTGCTTTGCTCGTGGCCCTGCTGCCCGCAGCCCGGGCAGTGGCGCAGTCGTCGGCCATTGCGCCGGTGCGCGGCGAAGTCACGGAAGCCGGCAAAGCCACTCCCCTACCCGGTGCGGTACTGCGCTGGCTCTACGATGCGCCCGACGCGGGCGCCCCCGTTATCACGGCTACTTCGGATGAGGGCGGGCGCTTCGTGCTGGTGCGGCCGGCGCGGGCGGCCTCGCGGCTGGTGGTGCAGGCCCTGGGCTATCGGCCCGATACGCTGGCCGTGCCGGTGAGTGGCGCACCTTACCTGCGGGTGGCCCTGCGCGCCGGGGCCGAGCTGGGCGAAGTAGTGGTGACGGACCGCGCTCCGGCCTACTCCTCCCTCACGCCGGCCAACGTGCAGATGATTTCGAGCCGCGACCTCACCAAGTCGGCCTGCTGCAACCTGGCCGAGAGCTTCGAAACCAATGCCTCGGTAGAAGTCACGACTTCGGATGCCGTGTCGGGCGCGAAGCAGATTCAGTTGCTCGGGCTCGATGGCAGCTACTCGCTGCTGACCGTGGACAACCAGCCGGCCCTGCGCGGCCTGGCCGCCCCCTACCGCCTAGGCTACCTGGCCGGGCCCTGGATTGAAAACATCGAAATCATCAAAGGCACGGGCTCGGTGGTGAACGGTTACGAGGCCTTGTCGGGGCAGGTGAACGTGAAGCTGAAGGAGCCGGAAAAGACGGACCAGCTGCTGTTCAACGCCTACGTCAACGACCTCGGCAAATTCGACGTGAACCTCAATACTTCGGCCCGCATCAGTCCGAAGTGGAGCACGGTGCTGCTGCTGCATACCGACCACCTCGGCAACCGCGTCGACCGCAACAAGGACGGCTTTCTGGATTTGCCGCTGGCTACGCAGTTCAACGCCTTCAATAAGTGGAAGTACATCTCGGGGCACGGCATTGTGAGCGAGGTAGGCGTGGGCGCGCTGCGCGAAACCCGCCAGGGCGGCCAGCTCGATTTCCGCGATACCGGCGCGGTCGCCTTCACCCAGAACTACGGCACCACGCAGGCCACCACCCGCTACACCGGCTACGCTAAAACCTCTTACACCTGGCCGTCGCGCCCCTTCCAGAGCCTGGGCCTGCTGCTCACGGGCACCGACCACGATTTCACCTCGCGCTACTCCTTCGGCTACCAGACGCTGCACACCGACCACAACCCGAGCGAGCCGAACTACTTCGTCACCAACCGCACCTCGCGGGCTTATGACGGCACCCAGCGTACCGGCCAGGCCACTCTGCTGTTTCAGAGCGCCTTGGGTAACACGGCGCACGTGTATCGTACCGGCCTGAGCTTTCTGTACGACAACTACGACGAGCGCCTGACCGCCGGCCGCAGCTACCTCACCGACACCCCGGCCGACGTGGAAGCCCGCGAGCACCGCACCCGCCGCGAGCTGGTGCCCGGCGCCTTCGCCGAGTACACCTATCAAAATAGCCGCAACCTGACCGTGGTAGCCGGCCTGCGCGCCGACCATCACAACCTCTACGGCTGGCAGTTCACGCCCCGCCTGAATGTGAAGTACGACGTGCTGAAGAATACGGTACTGCGCGCCGCCGCCGGCAGCGGCTTCCGCGTCGCCAACCCCATTGCCGACAACGCCGCCATGCTGGCCAGCGCCCGCGAGTTCGTCATCGGCCCCAACCTGCGGCCCGAAAAAGCGTGGAACGTAGGCGGCAGCGCCACCCAGTACTTCACGGCGCTGGGCCACCCGGCCACGTTCATCGTCGACTATTACCACACCGAATTCTCGAACCAGGTAGTGGCCGATATGTACACCGCGCCCAGTCTCATCTACATCAATAACCTGCAGCCCGGCGGCCGCTCCTTCGCCCGCAGCCTGCAAGCCGAGCTTCAGGTGGAGCCGCTGAAAGGCCTGCAAGTGAAGGGCGCATACAAATACTTGGACGTGCGCACCACCTACGACAACCAACTGTTGCCCAAGCCCCTCACCCCCGCGCACCGCGCCTTCCTGAACCTGGGCTACGCCAGCGCCTTCGATAAGTGGCGGGCCGATTTCACGGTGCAGTGGTTTGGCGAGCGGGCGTTGGCGCACATCAGCAGCGCACACGCCCACGGCGCGGCCCAGGACTACGCGCCCGAAACTGCGCCGCGCTACGCGCTTCTGAACACGCAACTTACCCGGGCTTTTAAGCGGCTGGAAGTGTACGTGGGCGTGGAGAACCTCACCAACTACCGCCAGCCTAATCCCATCGAAGGCGCGGCCAACCCGTTTGGGCCCACGTTCGATGCCGCGATGGTATGGGGACCGGTCTACGGCCGGCTGACCTATGCGGGCCTGCGCTTCCGCATTGAGTAATTCCTTGACAAGCTTCGGCTTATTGCAAAATCAATTTTTCCGGCAGCAATTTTGTTAAGCTGTCGTCACTCGCCTTCAACTCCTGATTATGAAATTCCTCCTCCCGCTTTCGCTCTCGCTACTCACCTTGTTCAGCCTCGCCCCTGCCGCCCAGGCCCAAACCGCGCCCGCTGCTGTGCAGGCCGCTACCAAAGGCACAGCCACCGCCCAATTCAAAACTTCGGCCGTGTGCGACATGTGCAAAGCCCGAATCGAAAAGAGCCTGGCCTATGAGAAGGGCGTGCAAAGCGCCGTACTCGACGTGCCTACCAAAGTGCTGACGGTAACCTACAAGGCCGACAAAACCACGCCCGCGGCCCTGCGTACCGCCGTGCAGAAAACCGGCTACGACGCCGACGAGCTCACCGCCGATGCCCGCGCCTACAACCGCCTGCCCGACTGCTGCAAGAAAACCAACGCCGTCCATTAGTCTAAACCGCAGATTTAACGGATTGAGCAGATTGCACAGATTCGACCAGTCGTTTCAACAAAGCAAAAAGGCCCGCTTCACAGCGGGCCTTTTCGTTTCTGGAGAACATTAAGCATCATACACAAACGCGCGAATCCGTGCAATCTGCTCAATCCATTAAATCTGCGGTTTGGATAGTTACGCCTTGGCCCGCCACAGCCGCCACCACGGCAAATACGGTTGGTCGTGGTGCTCATAGTGATATCCAAAGAAATAGCAGCTCACAAACGCCCACAGATGGTGCCGAAACTGGCTGCGCGACCGGTGCACGTTGTCGGGCGCGTGCTCGCCGCGGTGCGGCAGGTAGGTACCGAAGAAGAACAACTGCAAGGTTCCCAGAATAGCCGGTATCATCCAGAAGGCGATGACGTTGGCCTGCGGAAAGAATAGCTTGAGCACGTTATAAGTGGCGGCCATCAGCAGTATCTGCCACCAGGTCACGTAGTTCCAGGCGAAGCGCACGAACCAGGGCAGAAAGCCCGGGTGGCGGCCGTCGTGGAAATCGGGGTCGTCGTGGGTGCCAACGTGGCGGTGGTGAGCATGGTGCTTGGCCAGCATGCCCGGAAACCAGTTGAAGGCAAACAACCCGGCGGCCAGCGTGCCCAGCGTATTGTTCAAACGTTTATTCGGGCTCACCACGCCGTGCATGGCATCGTGCGCGGTAATGAACAGGCCGGTGTAGAGGTGGGTTTGCAGCAGCACCAGCAGGTAGGGTGCGGGCGAGTGCCAGTCGGGCTGGTAGCGCGCCAGCAGAAAGCCCAGCAGCGCAGCCCACAGCACCACTATCAGCCCGCCAATGGCTACGCCTGTGGTGCCAATGGGCGCGGGGGCTACCCTTGTCGCGGGGATGGCTGCCGTAGAATTCACGCCGAAACTATAAAGCCAGCAGCCGCTCGCGCACCTGTTCCATCAGCCACATGGGCGTACTGGTGGCCCCGCAGATGCCCACCGACTGCCCCGGCTGAAACCAGGTCGCATCGATTTCAGCCACGTTGGAGATGAAGTGCGTTTGCGGGTTGGTTTCCTTGCACACCTGGTACAGCACCTTGCCGTTGGAGCTTTTGGTGCCTGATACGAATACAATCTGGTCGTACTGCGCGGCGAAGCGGCGCAGGTCCTTGTCGCGGTTGCTCACCTGCCGGCAGATGGTGTCGTTGGCATTCACCTGGTAGCCGCGGGTTTCGAGCTGGTCCTTGATGTTGTAGAAGCTACTGGTGCTCTTGGTAGTCTGGCTGTAGAGCGTGATGTTTTCGGGCAGCTCGTGGCGCAACAGCTCGTCGAGGTTCTCGAATACTACCGCGTCGCCGCCGGTCTGGCCCAGCAGGCCCAGCACTTCGGCGTGGCCGTGCTTGCCGTAGATGAAAATCTTCTCCTTGCGGTCGTAGCTGGATTTGATGCGGTTTTGCAACTTCAATACCACCGGGCAGCTGGCGTCAATCAGGGTCAGATTGTTTTCCAAGGCCATCTGGTAGGTTGCCGGGGGCTCACCGTGGGCCCGAATGAGCACGGCTTCGTCGCGCAGCTCGGCTAGCCGCTCGTGGCAGATGATGCGCAGGCCGCGAGCTTCGAGGCGCTGCACTTCTTCGTCGTTGTGCACGATATCGCCCAGGCAATAGAGGTAACCTTGCTCATCGAGCAGGTCTTCGGCCATTTGAATGGCGTAAATCACGCCAAAGCAAAAGCCGGAGTTAGGGTCAATTCGGACGCTGAGCGACAGGTTCGGCATAGGACCTCGGTAACCGGCAACCCGGCTGCAAGGTTGCGGAAAATTGCCCGAGTGGCCGAAAATACATTACCCGCCGCTAATTCCGTTGCCATTAGGCGGCAATACCGGCAAAGCTTCAGCTTCGGACGCCCCCGAAAAACACATTTGCCGGGTGCGTCCAAAACCCGAGTATTGCCGTCGGCAGGCTATTCTTTCAGCTTATTCAGCTTCTGGGCGTCGCCTTCGCTCACGTGGCCACGGTCAACCAGAAAGCTGCGCATCGTGCGGAAAGCTTCCGCGTCGAGGCCCGATTTGGGGTGGCTGAGGGCGGCATTGAGCAACAGCTCTTTGTCCTCATCCACGTGCTTGCTCAGGCCGAGGAAGGGCGGCAGGTTGCTCTCCACCGAAAAGCGCAGGAAGCGGATTTCGGGGTTTTGCGGGTCGATGCTGACAGCTTTCTCGAAAGTTTTGGCGGCGTCCTGCACGTAGGTGAGCTTGTTGAACATCGAAGCGTCGCGGGCGCGAATGGCTTCGGAAGCGCCCTTGTAGGCCAGTACCAAGCCGTCGCGGTCGTTGTAGTCGGCCAGCAGCTTGTAGAATTTTTCACCAGCCGATTTGTCGGCGGCGGCCTGCTCGTAGTGGCGGCGCAGGTTGGCGGGGTGGTACGGGGAAGCAGACACGGAATGAAGCGATAATGGGAGAAGAAAGGGGCAAGCCGCCGCGAAATGGCCGCTGTTGTGGCACCATCCGGCGGCCGATGACGATGCGCTCAGCCCCAACATCGCCGCAAAGAATAAAACTCTGAGAGTTCGCATAGAGGCGCAAAATTAAGGCACGAGGCCAAAACGCAACCCGCCGTCAGCAAAAGCCGGGCCCAAAAGCCGCGCTAGATGCGCGCCAGCCGGTAGCGGAAGTACGAGCCCAGCAGCAGTAGCAGCTTGGTATTGTCGGGTACGCGCACGCGCTCGCCGAGGATGCGCGCGGCGGGCAGTTTCCGGATTTTGTAGAACAGCTTGAGGTAGTATACATACGCCAGGTACACGCCCAGCCTGGCCGAGCGCGGCAGCTGCTGAATGCCCACGTAGGCCGCCTCAAAATCGGCCTTGATGTCGGCCTCAATCTCGGCTTTGGTGGTGTCGTTGAAGCGCGAATACACCACGCCGGGAAAGTACACGCGGCCCCGGTCCTCGTAGTCGGAGCGGATATCGCGCAGGAAATTCACCTTCTGAAACGCCGCGCCCAACCGGCAGGCTGGCCCACGCAGCCGCTCAAACTGAGCATCGTCGCCGTCGCAGAAAATGCGCAGGCACATCAGTCCCACCACTTCGGCCGAGCCGTAGATGTACTCGTTGTACAGGTCGGGGTGGTAGCTCTGGTCTTCCAAATCGAGGGCCATGCTGTGCAGAAAGGCCTCAATAAACTCACGGTCAATCCCGTAGCGGCGCACCACGGCCTGAAACGCGTGCAGCACCGGATTGAAACTCAGCCCCATGTCCAGCGCCTCGTAGGTCTGGCGGCGGAAGTCGGCCAGCAGGGCGGCCTTATCGTGTTCGTGAAAGGTGTCCACGATTTCATCGGCCCAGCGCACGAAGCCATACACGGCATACACCGGCAGGTGCAGCCGTTCGTCGAGCGTGCGAATACCCAGCGTGAACGAAGTGCTGTAGCGCCCCGTGATGAGCTTGCTGCACGCTAGGCTGGTGTCGGTGAAGAGTTTAACGTGGTCCACGAAGGAGTGCTGAGTTTTGATTGTTGAGTTTTGAATGGGTTTGAGTGAAGAAAAGCCAGTAAGGTCTGACCGCCTCACTCATCATCTAGCATTTAACACTCAAACTCCTTTAAAACCTCGCCCGCTACTACCTGGCCCGAAATGAGCGAGGGCGGTACGCCCGGGCCGGGCACGGTGAGCTGGCCTGTGAAGTACAAATTTGCCACTTTTTTGCTCTTCAGCGTAGGCTTCAGGATGGCAGTCTGTTTCAGCGTATTGGCAAGGCCATAAGCGTTGCCCTTGAAGCTGTGGTAGTCGGCCATAAAGTCGCGGTGGGCGTAGCTACGCTTGAACACCACATGCTCGCGGATGGGGTGGCCGCAGTGCTTTTCGAGCCGGTCCATCAGCAGGTCGTAGTAGCGTTCGCGGGTGGCCTCGTCGTCGGGCAGGCCGGGGGCTACCGGGATGAGCAGGAACAGGTTTTCCTGGCCTGCGGGGGCTACGGTGGGGTCGGTTTTGCTGGGCACCGAGGCGTAGTAGAGCGGGCGCGTGGGCCACTGCGGCTGCTCGTAAATCTCGCGGGCGTGCTGGTTCAGGTCTTCGTCGAAGAACAGGTTGTGGTGGCGCAGCTTGTCGAGCTTGCGGTTCACGCCGAGGTAAAACAGCAAGCTCGACGGCGCCATTACGCGTGAATCCCAGTACTTTGCATCGTAGTGACGAAACTTCGGCTTCAACACTTCCTGCTCGATGTGGTGGTAGTCGGCCCCGGCTACCACCACATCGGCGGCGTGGAAGCCGCGGGCGGTGCGCACGCCGGTACTGCGGCCGTTCTCGACCTCAATCTCCGTCACTTCCTGGTTGTATTCAATTTTTACGCCCAGCTCCTCGGCCAGGCGCACCATGCCCCGCACAATCTGGTGCATCCCTCCTTTCGGGTACCAAGTGCCCAGCGCCAAGTCAGCGTAGTTCATCAGCGAGTACAGCGCGGGCGTATTTTCTGAAGTCGCGCCGAGGAAGAGAATGGGAAACTCCACTAGTTCCAGCAGGCGCGGGTCTTTGAAGAACTTGCGCACATGCTTGTGCATGCTTTGCAGCACGTCCATCCGCACCATATCCACCAGTAGCTTCGGGTCGGCAAACTCGAAAACCGAGCGGCTCGGTGCGTACACCAGCCGGTTGATGCCCACCTCATATTTGTAAGCGGCCTGCTTCAGAAACTCGTCGAGGCGGGCGGCGCTGCCGGGCTCGTAGTGCTCGAACAGGGCACGCAGTTCGCTCATCTTCGCCGGAATGTCCACGGCTTCCGGCCCGCGGAAAATCACCTGGTATGAGGGGTCGAGGCGCACCAGCTCGTAATAATCGGCTACCTTCTTGCCGAAGCGGGCGAAGTATTTCTCAAACACGTCGGGCATCCAGTACCAGCTCGGGCCCATGTCGAAGGTGAAGCCTTCGGCATGAAACACCCGCGCCCGGCCGCCGGGCCCTTCGTTTTTCTCCAGAATCGTAACTCGCCAGCCGGCCTGAGCCAGTGATGTAGCAGCGGCCAAGCCCGCAAAGCCGGCCCCGATAACGACGGCCTGCTTAGGTGCGCCCGCCGCCGGATGGGTGGCGGCGTGAATGGCCGCATTGACAGCGGTAGTAACGACGGTGGCGGCGGCGGTGGAAGCGGACAAAGGCAGCAGGAAACGAAGTAAATGAAAAAGCGAAGTACGCCAAAAAAGAAACCGCCGGCCCAGCGCCGCAAATGCAGCAGCAGGGCCGGCGGCCACCGCGCCAGAGGCGGCGGCGTTAGTCTTCCAGCGTATCGGCGGCGTCGCCGGTGGCCGAGGCCCCTACCGGCGCGTACACCTGCAGGGCGGCTTTGAGGTCTTTGCGGGCAATGTGAATGCGGTTTTTCACGGTGCCAATGGGGATTTGCAGCTTCTCGGCAATCTCCATGTACTTGTAGCCGATGTAGTACATCATGAACGGCGTGCGGTAGTCGGTGCCGAGGCTGGAAATGGCCTCGTTGATGTCGCGCACCACGAAATCAGACGTGGCACCGTTGTGGGTGATGTAGTTCTGGTCAGTATTAAAATATTGAAAATACTCCGTCGAATCAATGTTGGAGCTGCGTTTGGTAATCTTATTGTAATTGTTAATGAAGGTGTTGCGCATGATGGTATACAACCATGCCTTCAGGTTGGTGCCCGCCTTGAACTTGTCCTTGTTGAGCAGGGCCTTGAGGAGGGTTTCCTGCACTAAATCTTTGGCGTCGTCAGCGTCTCGCGTCAAGTTCATGGCGGCGGGCCGGAGCGTCAGCGAAATTTTCTGCACTTGCGAGGTGAATTCGAGCGAAGTCATGCTGTTTAGCTTTTCGTGACCGTTTGTTAAACAAATATACGAGCCGGCCGCCATTCCGACTACTAAGGGCTGAAAGTATTTTATTCGGCACGCCTACCTTTTCGCTGTAGCTACATCAATGTACGGCCAGGCTGGATTCTGAGCCGACCAAACTTGCGAAATTCCCGTGATGCTTTTGTGAAGTTTTTGCCTGCAGGTACGCGGCTCACGCCAAAAAGGATTGCAATCCGCTTCAGGCCGCCACTGTTTCGGGCTCCTGCTCGGCCACCAAGGCCAGAAAATCGGTCATCAAAACCGGCGAAACGCAGTTTTTGGGCAACTCCAGCCCCTCCTGCCGGGCCAGCTGTCCGTAGAGCACCACCAGCTTGTCGCCACAGCTGGCCGACACTTCGCGGGCAAATTCGGCCACCCGCCCCCGCTCGGGCTGTGAGGTGAGCACCGACACCACGGCATCGGGCTGGTAAGTTTCGCACACCGCGCGCAATTCCTCCACGGGCAGGTTCTGGCCCAGGTAGAGGGTGTGCTGGCCGCGGGCGCGCAGGGTGTAGTTCATGAACAGCAGGGCCAGTTCGTGCAGCTCATTGGCCGGCAAAAACAGCACCCAGCGCCGCGCCGAACTGGGCACGTTGGGCAGGGCATCGGTGGCGGCGAGCAGCTTCTGGCGCAGCAGGTGGGCCAGCAGGTGCTCCTGCGCCGGGTTCACGGTGCCGGCCAGCCACATCAGCCCAATGCGCTGTAGCAGCGGGTAGGCTACGAACAGCATCATCTTCTCAAAGCCCAGCTGTTCGGCGGCTTCGGTGAACAGGTAGTTGAGGCGCTGCTCATCGAAGCTGAGCATGGCGGCCAGCAGGGCATTCACCTGCTGGTGGTAGTCGTGGGCGTCGTTGCAGCAGGCCAGCACGGCGGCCTGAATCTCGGCATCGCTGAGGCGGGCCACCTGCGAAATGCGCTTGCCCCGGCTGCACAACGTGCTCACATTCAGTAGGCGACGCAGGTCATCGTTGCAGTACGTGCGAATGTTGGTGGCCGTGCGCACCGGGCGCAGCAGGCCGTAGCGCTGTTCCCACATCCGAATGGTGTGCGCCTTGATGCCCGAAAGCTGCTCTAAGTCGCTGATGGAGAAATGGCCCATTGCTTTGAATTAAAAATTATGAATTGAGAATTAAAAATTAGCAAAAGTCTTTGTTAGAACTCTGCTGCTCTGGGCTCGTTTTTAATTTTCTCTCTACTAATTTTTAATTGCTTTTTGCGCGCCAGCTCCAAGTATTTCGGCGACACCCACAGTAGGCCAAACTCGGCTGAGCCGTCGCGGCCGGTGGTTTTGTGGTGGGTTTTGTGGGCCATATTGAGGGCGCGCAGATACGTATTCTGCGACTTTTTCCAGAAGCGCAGACGGCCGTGAATCAGCACGTCGTGCACGAAGAAATACACCGTGCCGTAGCAGGCAATGCCCACGCCCACCCAAAACCACCAGCGCCCGCCATTGTCGCCGGTGATGAACAGCGCCGCCGAAATCGCCCCGTAAATCAGGAAGAACAGGTCGTTGCGCTCTACCGGGTGCGGGTGGCGCACGTGGTGCGAGCGGTGCAGGAACCACAGCGGCCCGTGCTGCACAAACTTGTGCATGAACCATGCCCAGAATTCCATGAACCCGAACGTGGCGAGGGTGATGCCGATAGCAGCCAGTGCATTCATGCCGAAGTAACCCGTGCGAAGAAAAAGTTGTTTGCCGGAAATGTAAAAACGCCGCTTCGAGCCTAATACGGCCCAAAGCGGCGTTCAAGTTACTACTTTTTAGACTGGCCTGTGGGCCGCACTACAGCCCAAGGCCGCTTACCACACCAGCTTTTCCTTGTTGAGGAAGGCGGCGATGCCACGGCGGCAGTCGTCGGAGCCGCGGGCCTCGGCGTTGCGCTGGGCAGCGTAGCGCAGGCCTTCTTCCAGGCCCATCTCGGGCAGGCGGGCCAGCATTTCTTTGGTGACTTCCATGCTCTGGCCCGAGTTTTCGCGGCACAGGCGCTGGGCGTAGGCGCGCACCTTGTCGGCCAACTCTTCCTTGGAAACGAGGAAGTTGACAAGGCCCATGTTGAGGGCCGTTTGGGCGGGCACCACATCGCCGCTCAGAAGCAGTTGCTTGGTACGGGCCTCGCCGATTTTGCGCACCAGAAACACGCTCACGATGGCCGGGATGAAGCCGATTTTCACTTCGGTGTAGCCAAACTTGGCTTCGGGCACGGCGAAGGTGAGGTCGCAGATGGCGGCCAGGCCGCAGCCGCCGGCCAGCGCGTGGCCCTGCACCTGCCCGATTACCAGCTTCTTAAGCGTGTAAATCTGGTGAAAAAGCTGCATGAGGTGCGTGCTGTCCTCCAGGTTATCGGTGTAGCCGAAGCCCTGCAGGTCCTGAATGTAGGCGAGGTCGGCCCCGGCGCAGAACACGTCGCCGGCGGCGCGCAGCACGATAACCTTGGCCGACTCGTCGTTCTCGGCGAACTCAAACGCCTGTTTCAGCTCGGTTACCACGTCGGCATTCAGGGCGTTGCGCTTGTCGGGGCGGTTGAGGGTGATGTAGCCGATGCGCTCCTCCACATCATACTGAATGTAGCGGAGGGCTTCGAGTTCGGGCGTAAGCAGGTTGTCCATGAGGGTCGGGGGAGCGGCGCGGCTGGATGGTTTAAGCAAGGATGCCGCCCGCGGCGAAATGGTGGCAGGCACTGCGGCAATTAACGCAAAAAACGGGCGGATGGTCTGCCCGGTTCGGCCAACGCCCCGGCCGGGCCGCCGAAACCAGCTGACAACCCGTCCGTTGGCCGCGCAAGCTCTACTCGAAAGATACCAGCCGCCCGTTGCCCGCCACGGCCTATCTCAGCGCCGGGCCAGCGGCGGCGCGCAGATGAACGCGCCCTGCGCGGTCACGTCCCAGGTGCGGAAACCGGCGGCGCGCAGCAGCGAATCCTGCCGGGCCACGTACCAGATTTTGCAGCTCGAATCGAACACCACCCGCGCCTGCGGGCCGAATACGGCGGCCACGGTTGCGGGCTTGATGCGGGCGTTGCGGCGCAGCACCAGCACATCGACGGGCGTAGGCTGCGTGGCCGACGCGACACGGTT
>NZ_BAAGZM010000057.1:0-13487 GCF_054778495.1 Hymenobacter agri | reverse complement strand
CGTGCTCTGGCCCGCCGACGGCGGCGAGCGCGCCCTGGCCCTACTCCTGCTGGCCCTGATGCTGGCTTATGGCGCCGGCTTTGGCCTGCTGCTCAACCACGCCGATGCGCTGGAGGAGTCGGCCGATTTCCTGCCCAAGATGCTGGTAGGGCTGAACGCGGCCTGGCTGTCGTCGACGCTGCTGGTCGATTTCCTGCCCGCGCTGCGGCCCGTGGCGCGGGTCGTACCCGAGCATTTCCCCGTGTCGGCCCGCTGGAATGTAGCGGCGGCGTTTCTGCTCGATTTGATTACGCTGCGGCGTATTTTGGTAATGGCCGTACTGCTGATGGCACTGGCCGTGGCCCCGCGCCACGCGGCGGTGCCGGGTTTCAGTTTGCTGCTGGTGCTGGGGGCCACGGTGTTCAGCTTCAACCTGCGGCTGCTGGTGGCACTGCGGCGCTGGCGGCAGCCGCTCATGCTGGCCCACCTGGCCAGCCTAGCGCTGATGATTTGGTGGCTGACGCATCCCGACGCGCCTTATGCTACGCCGCTGGGCGTGGGTATGGCCGTGCTGCCCTGGCTGCTGGGCGCGGGGCAATTGTACTGGCTGGGGCCATATTTCAGCACCCGCTACCTGCCCGACGAGGCCTGGCGGCGCGGCCTACAAAATGCCCTCGAAGGCGTGCAGGTGAACGAATGGTCGGGCGACACGCTACGCCTGACCTTTGACCGCTACGTGTCGCGGCGCCTGCCGCTGGCGCTGCCGCCCGACTCGGCCCGACGCTACCGCGCTACGTTTGCGCCGGCCGTTGTGACGTTCCACGGGCCGTCGAGCTTGGTGCATGCACTGCCCAACCCCTACCCGGTGGCCGTGCCTGTTCCCGATAAGGACGGCAACGCAGAATTGGCGCTGCTGGCGCCGGCCCGCATGCGGGCTTCGGCCACCACGGTGCGCGTGCACGTAACCCGGCGTTAATTCTCATTCAGCTTACTAGCAACATGCTACGCATTGGCATCACCGGTGGTATTGGCTCGGGCAAAAGCATTGCCAGCCGCTTGTTTCATGCCCTGGGCATGCCCGTATATGATGCCGATACCCGCGCCCGCTGGGTGATGGAAAACGACGCCGCGCTGCGCGAGGAGCTACGCACCACCTTCGGCCCCGACATCTACGATACTGCCAACCGCCTCAACCGGCCCGCGCTGGCAGCGCTGGTGTTCAACAACCCGGCCCGGCTGGCCCAGCTCAACGGAATTGTACACCCGCACGTGGGCACCGATTTCGAGCGCTGGGCAATTACTCAGCAGCAGGCTGGCCACGCCTACGTGCTCAAGGAGGCCGCGCTGCTGTTCGAAGCCGGCTCGTACAAGCAGCTCGACCGCATCATCACGGTATTTGCGCCGCTCGCAGTGCGCACGGCCCGCGTGCTGCGCCGCGACCCGCAACGCTCGGCCGCCGACGTGGCCGCCATCATGGCCAAGCAGCTGAGCGAGGAAGAAAAAATGCAACGCGCCGACTACGTGCTCACCAACGACGACGTGCAGCCGCTGCTGCCGCAGGTGCTGGCCCTGCACGCCGAGTTTTTGGCGCAAGGCACCTAGCTGTCATTCCGTCGCCGCCCCTACAATTGGGCTAAAAGAAAGGCTGCCTCTTGCGGGGCAGCCTCATCTGGCAGATGCTAACAGGGCAAAATTAGATGCGGCCCGAGTAGTCTTCGAGGGTGTCGATAACCTTCATCAGCTGCGGTACGGCCAACGAGTAATAAATCTTCGTGCCGATTTTGCTCGATTTCAACACGCCGCGGTCTTTGAGGGTGATGAGGTGCTGCGAGGCAATGGCCTGCGGTAGGTCGAGGGCCTGGTAGATATCGGTTACCGACATCTGGCTGTCCTTGCCCTTGGTTTTGCCCAACAAGTCGACAATAGCCAATCTTTTGGGATGCGAGAGAACCTTGAGCATAGCCGCGGCACGGTCCAACTGTTGCGCTTCTACACGCGAATGCAATGGTTTCATGAAGTCGATAAGAGTGAAAAGTAAAATGGAAATGCAGATAAATACAATACTTCCGGCGTTACCGTTGCAAGACGTTTGCTAATAGACCGTAGTTCCGAATGAATACGCAAAATATGGGTAAGTGGGTTTATCATTTATAAGATACTTAAATATTTAACTCTTTTCAAGTATTAGTGAAGGTTGAGGTTCGTATTTTCCGGCTTCGGGGCTACTTGCGGGGACGTGGCTACCTTTGTCCACTGGCCGGCTGGCCACTTTTCCCACCCATTTATCCCCCCGCATAATGCTTGACCTGCTCGCGAAATTTGAGAACAAACGCCCTGAAATCGTCTTCGAATGGAAAGACGCCGAAACCGAAGCCGAGGGCTGGGTCGTCATCAACTCATTGCGGGGCGGAGCGGCCGGCGGCGGCACGCGCATGCGCAAGGGCCTCGATAAGCGCGAGGTGGAGAGCCTGGCCAAAACCATGGAAGTGAAGTTCACGGTGTCGGGCCCGGCCATTGGCGGGGCCAAGTCGGGCATCAACTTCGACCCGCAGGACCCGCGCAAGCGCGGCGTGCTCGAGCGCTGGTACCGCGCCGTGTTTCCGCTGCTGAAGAACTACTACGGCACCGGCGGCGACCTGAACGTGGACGAAATTCACGAAGTAATTGCCATCACCGAAGAGTACGGCCTCTGGCACCCGCAGGAGGGCGTGGTGAACGGCCATTACCGCGCCACCGAACCCCAGAAGATTCAGAAGCTGGGCCAGCTGCGCCAGGGCGTGATTAAGGTAGTGGAAGATGCAACTTTTTCGCCCGACCTGGCCCGCAAATACACCGTGGCCGACCTCATTACCGGCTACGGCGTGGCCGAGGCCGTGCGCCACTACTACCGCCTGTGGGCCGGTACCGCATTGGCCGGGCAACGGGCCATCATTCAGGGCTGGGGCAACGTGGGCGCGGCGGCGGCCTACTACCTGGCCGGGCAGGGCGTTCGCATCGTGGGCATCATCGACCGGGCCGGCGGCCTACTGAGCACCGAGGGGCTGGACCTGGAGGAAATTCGGGCGCTGCTGCTGGCGCGGCAAGGCAATGCACTGGCGGCCGACAACCTGCTCTCGTTTGAGGAAGTGAACGAGAAGGTGTGGTCCATCGGGGCCGACATTTTCATTCCGGCGGCGGCTTCGCGGCTCGTCACCAAAACGCAGGTGGAGCAATTGCTGGCCGGCGGCCTCAAAGTCATCAGCTGCGGGGCCAACGTGCCCTTCGCCGACCCCGAAATTTTCTTCGGCCCCACCGGCGTATTTGCCGACGAGCGCACGGCCGTCATTCCCGACTTCATTGCCAACTGCGGCATGGCCCGCGTGTTCGCCTATTTGATGGAAACCGGTGCCGAAATCACCGACCAGGCCATTTTTGCCGACACCTCACGCATCATCGGTGCGGCGCTGGAGCGCACCTACGCCGAGAACGCGCAGCCCACCGGTATTGCGCAACGCTCGTTCGAGATGGCGCTGCGGCAGCTGGTATAGGCCTGGGGCGGCCCGTCCGAACGTCATGCTGAGCTTGTCGAAGCATCTCTACTACAGCAGTAATTGAGTTTACTATCGCGGTAGAAATGCTTCGACAAGCTCAGCATGACGTTCCATTTCCAACAACAAACGTTTGTGACTTTCTACCGGCAGCATTTTTATTCGGTAACAATTCGATAACTTTGACGCCCTACTTTTGGTCGCCCCGGCTTCGGGGCGATTTTGTTTTTGCCAGAACTCCCTATTGAATCATATGTCTACACCTAAAAAACCCAAAACCAGCAAGACCAAAGTTGCTGACAGCGTGCTCAATGCCGGCAGCGGCAAAACCATCACGCAACCCAACGTGAACGACGACAAGCTCACCTCCATCACGGAGATGCGCCAGAGCACCAACGGCGAAACCGCCATGGCCCTCGAAGACGAGCAGCGCCTGCGCAAGGCCTTCGTCGACAAGGACTGGAACGAGATTAAAATCGCCGACTCCTGGCAGATTTTCAAGGTGATGGCGGAGTTCGTAGAGGGCTTCGAGAAGATGTCCAAAATTGGCCCGTGCGTCAGCATCTTCGGCTCGGCCCGCACCAAGCCCGACAACCCCTACTACCAAATGGCCGAGGAAATTGCGGCCAAGCTGGTGCGCCACGGCTACGGCGTGATTACGGGCGGCGGCCCCGGCATCATGGAAGCCGGCAACAAGGGTGCCCGCGCTGAGGGCGGTAAGTCGGTGGGTCTCAACATCGACCTGCCCTTTGAGCAAACGCACAACATCTACATCGACCAGGATAAGTGCATCGACTTCGATTACTTCTTCGTGCGCAAGGTGATGTTTGTGAAGTACGCGCAGGCCTTTGTGGGCATGCCCGGCGGTTTCGGCACGCTCGACGAGCTGTTTGAGGCCATGACGCTGATTCAGACCAAGAAAATCAGCCGCTTCCCCATTGTGCTGGTGGGCTCGGCTTACTGGAACGGCTTGTTTGAGTGGATTAAAAACGTAATGCTCGACGAGGAGCACAACATCTCGGCCGAAGACCTGAACCTGGTGCAGATTGTGGACGACGCCAGCGAAGCCGTGAAAATCATCGACGACTTCTACCACAAGTACCTGCTGTCGCCGAACTTCTAGGACCACGGATTGGTGAGGATTACACGGATTTTGTGGACGCCGCTTTCCGGTTTGAAAACCATCGTATGCGAAAGCCGCTTCTTCGGAAGCGGCTTTTTTTTGTGACTAGCTTCGTGCGTTGGCCACTGCTTCGGTGGTTCGTTTCATTATGTCCGCTGCTCCTGCTCCAGTTATTTCAGAATACGACTACCTCATTGTGGGCGGCGGCGCGGCGGGCCTGAGCCTGGCGTACCATATGGCGCTGGAGCCCCGGCTGACCAATAAAAGGGTACTGCTTATCGAGCCCGAAGCCAAGACGCAGAACGACCGCACCTGGTCGTTCTGGGCCGCTGAGCCGGGCGTATTCGACGGTATCGTGGCGCATGAATGGAGCAAAATCGCCTTCCGCAGCCCCGGTTTTGAACGCGTAATTGACCTAGGCCGCTACCGCTACAAAACCATCAACGGGCTCGACTACTACCGCTTTGTGCACCGGGCGCTGGCGGTGCGGCCGACGCAGGTGACGGTAGTGCGCGACAGCGTGCAGACGTTGGAAAACACGACTACCGGCGTATTTGCCCGCACTACCGGTGGCGCCACTTATACCGCCCGCTACGCTTTCGACAGCCGCCCGCCAGACCTGGCAGCGCTGCAGCAGCCAGCGAAGCACCGCTACCTCTTGCAGCATTTCGTGGGTTGGGAAATTGAAACGGATACCGATATTTTCGACCCCACTACGGTGGAGTTCATGGACTTTCGGGGGGCGCAGCAGCAGGAGGCGCGTTTCATCTATGTGCTGCCGCATTCGCCGCGCAAGGCGCTGGTGGAGTACACGTTGTTTTCGGAAACCGTATTGTTGAAAGCAGCATATGAGGCCGCTATTCGGGAATATCTGACCAATACGCTGGGGCTGAAAACCTACCGCATCACGGCCGAAGAAGTGGGAGCCATTCCGATGACGGACCACCCGCTGCCGGCCCGCAACGGCGCGCACATCATCAATCTGGGCACGCGGGGCGGGCGCGCCAAGCCCAGCACGGGCTACGCTTTTAAGCGCGTTCAGCAACACTCGGCGCGGCTGGTAGCGGCGCTGGCCACCACCGGCCACCCGCCGGCTGATGTGACCGGCGACCAGTGGCAATTCCGGCTATTCGATACGCTGTTGCTCGACATCATGAAGCGGCGCGGCGAAACCACACGCGACATCTTTCGGCAGCTCTTCGACCGCAACCCCATCGAGCGCATCTTCCGCTTTCTCGATGAGCAAACCTCGTGGGCCGACAACCTGCGGGTGATGAATTCGGTATCGGCCGGGCCGTTTCTGCAGTCCATTGCGCACGTATTGCGGGGCCGGCCGGGTAAGAGAGTTGAGAGTTAAGAGTTGGTTGGGATGCATCAAACAAACTAACTCTTAACACCCTAAGGCGCTTGCTCCAGCCAGCTCTTTGCCTCGCGCACGGTTTCGGCCGAGAGCGGCCGTAGCTGCGGCGCGGGCTCCGACAGATTCAGCAGATAGCCGGTGAGCTCGGGCAGGTTATCGAGGTCGTGGGTGCTGCAAAGTACCGTTTTCCCAGCCTGCACGGCCCAGCCATGTACTAAACTGAAAACCTGGCGGCGGTAATACGGGTCGAGTTGCTGGGTGGGCTCATCGAGCAGGTACACCTGCGCATCCTGCAGGCTGAGCTGGGCCAGCCACACCAGCTGCTGCTCGCCGCCGGAGAGCTGGGTGAAATCGCGCGTTGCCAGGTGCGCCATGCCCACGCGGGCCAGCGCGGCATCGGCCAAGGCGTAGTCGGCCGCCGAATAGGCGCTGAGCAGGCCGTGGTGGCGGTAGCGGCCCATTACCACCAGCTCGCGCACGGCGATACTGAAGCCCAGGCTGCCGCGCTGCGGCTGGTAGCCCAGCAGGCCGGCAGTGGCCGCACGGCGCAGGGTGCGCACCTCCTGCCCATGCAGCTGCACGCTGCCCTGGTAGGGCAGCTGGCCCGTCAGCACCCGAAACAAGGTGGTTTTGCCAGCACCGTTGTGGCCCACTACGGCCACGAATGCCGGCTCGGGCAGGCACAAAAAAAGGTTGCGGACCAACACCCTACCGGGGTAGCCCGCAACCAGACGTTGAATGTTGAGTGCTAAGGGTTGGGGGGGTAATGACTGGCGGGCACCTGTCGGCAAATCGGCGTCATTCATGCAACCCTCAACCCTTAAAACTCAGCACTGCTAGTATTCGTCCTCGTTGAACATGAAGTCCTCTTTGGTCGGGTAGTCCGGCCATACTTCTTCAATGTTTTCGTAGGGCTGGCCGTCGTCTTCCAGTGCCTGCAGGTTTTCCACCACTTCCATGGGGGCACCCGAGCGAATGGAGAAGTCAATCAGTTCGTCTTTGGTGGCGGGCCAAGGAGCGTCTTCTAGGTAAGAAGCCAGTTCGAGTGTCCAGTACATATTGCGAAGGGATAAAAAAGGGTTGGCGAAGGTAAGGTTTTCCGGCTAAGATACAAACCAGATGGGATGCTGCACCCGACAACGCAGAAGGCGGGCCAAGGTTCACCCAGCGGCCTGCGCCTGCTGGGTGAACAGGGAAATCAAGTCGTTTTTCGTGCGGATTTTCCGCTCGAACGAGCGCACCTTGGTTTGCAGCATCTGCCGGAAGGCATCGTTGGCGGGGCTGGGGCTGAGGTTGGCGAGGTTGTCGCGCAGGGTGTTCAGCTCGGTGTGGTCGTCTTTCAACAGCTCACGCAAGGTATCGGCGCGGAAGCGGGCCCGCGCCGCCGGGGCCGTGGGCTGCGGTTGGTCGGCCGCGCGCTTCCGCAGGTGATATTCCAACGCGCTCAGCTCGAAAATCTTGTCGCAGGCCACCATAAAGCGCTGCCAGATGCGGTCCGACTCCTCGCCGCGCACGGTGCCCACCTGCTTCCACTCGGCCTGCAGGGCCTTGGCGTGGTTAATGGCTTCCTGCGGGGGCACGTTCATCAGGGCTTCGGCCCGCTCGGCCAGGGCACGCTTACGGGCCAGCAGCACCTCGGCGGGCGCAGGAGTTCCGGAAGCGCCGGCCGCCTGCTGGGCCACAATGTGCGCTTTGAGGCGCTCGAAGAAATGGTTGTTGGCGGCCCGGAAGCGCGTCCACAGCTCCGAAGCCTGCTTTTTGGGCAGCGTGCCGTTCACTTCGCGCCACTGCTGCTGCAGTTGCTTGAGCTGGCGCGAGGTTGTTTCGTACTGCTCCGAATTCTTCAGGCTTTCGGCCTGCTGAATGAGGTCGAGGTAGCGGTTCTGCACGCGGGCCGTCATGGCCTTTTTGTCGGACTGGAAGGCTTTGCGCCGGTCAAAGAATACCTGAATGGCATTCTGGAAGCGGCTTTCCAGCTCCTCGGCGCGGTCTTTATCAACGGGGCCGGTTTTGAGCCAGCCCTGGCGCAGGTCCTTCACCTTTTCGCTGGCCGACACCCACTCGATGCTGTCGCGCAGTGCTTCGGCCTCCTGAATGAAGCCGAGCTTGGTGGCCAGGTTTTTCTCGCGGTTCTGCGCCACCGTCAGGCTCATGGCCTGTTCGGCGGCTTCGAGCCGGCGCTGCAACTCCTCAAAGTCGCCGAGGCCTTCGTAGCTCTTCAGTTGCTCTTTCAGGTGCAGCACCTTCATCAGGAAAGAACCTTTGTTGTCGCTGGCCTCCATGGCGGCCAGGGTGGTATCGACTTTGGTACGCAGCAGGCCGAAACGCTGGGCGAAGTAGCGCAGGGCCGCTTCGTCGGTTTCTTTAACCTGGCCAATCTGGCGGGCGGGCTGGGTGAGCACGGGGCGCAGCCAGACGCCGCCGGCTTCCACGTAGCCGAAGCGTTGCGCCTCGGCCAGCAAGTGGTCGGTTGATTCCATACAGATAATAACCTCGTGGGTAGGAAGAGTGTGGGGGATGGGAAAGAGGAGGGCGAAAGGCGAGTGGTACCGAGGCTGAAACGTGGCGGCGGGAAGGAATTACAAGTTTACGGCAAAAAGGCGATGAAGGAGTATCGGGGTAATGAAGTAATGTGATGATGACGTAACCGACCCGTTTGCGGCGGCGGCGGCGCACCGTCGGGCGCGCCGGATAGTGGTTTCCCAATGCGCCCTTGTCGTTATTTGCTACTTGTTGCGGCCCCGGCGCGTTACACCGCCCCCAACTTTCTCCTTTATTTCCTCATTCCCCACATCACCGTGAGCGACCAGACCATCATCTTCAGCATGGCTGGGGTAAGCAAAATTTACCCACCCCAGAAACAAGTTCTCAAAAACATCTACCTCTCGTTCTTCTACGGGGCCAAAATTGGCGTGCTGGGCCTCAACGGCTCGGGCAAGTCGAGCCTCTTGAAAATCATTGCCGGCGTCGACAAGCAGTTCCAGGGCGAGGTGGTGTGGTCGCCGGGCTACTCGGTGGGCTACCTCGAGCAGGAGCCCCAGCTTGACCCCACCAAGACCGTGCGCGAGGTGGTGGAAGAAGGCGCCGCCGAAACCGTGGCCCTGCTGAAGGAATACGACGAAATCAACGAAGCCTTCGGGGCCGAGGATGCCGACTTCGACAAGCTGCTCGACCGCCAGGGCAAGGTGCAGGAGCGCCTCGACCAGCTCGACGCCTGGAACCTCGACTCGAAGCTGGAGCGCGCCATGGACGCCCTGCGCACCCCGCCCGAGGAGGCCATCATCGGCAACCTCTCGGGCGGCGAGAAGCGCCGCGTGGCGCTGTGCCGCCTACTGCTGCAGGAGCCCGACGTGCTGCTGCTCGACGAACCCACCAACCACCTCGACGCCGAAAGCGTGTTTTGGCTGGAGCAGCATCTGCAGCAGTACAAAGGCACAGTCATCGCCGTGACCCACGACCGCTACTTCCTCGACAACGTGGCCGGCTGGATTCTGGAGCTTGACCGTGGCTCGGGCATTCCGTGGAAGGGCAACTACAGCTCGTGGCTGGAGCAGAAAACCGCCCGCCTGGCCCAGGAGGAAAACCAGGAAAGCAAGCGCGCCAAAACCCTGCAGCGCGAGCTGGAATGGGTGCGTATGTCGCCCAAAGCCCGCCAGAGCAAGGGCAAGGCCCGCCTGGCCAACTACGACAAGCTGGCCAGCGAAGAAGCCAAAGACAAGGAGCAGAAGCTGGAACTGTTCATCCCGGACGGCCCGCGCCTGGGGGCCCAGGTGATTGAGGCCGAGGGCATCACCAAGGCCTTTGGCGACAAGCTGCTGTTCCAGAACCTGTCGTTTTCGCTGCCGCAGGGTGGTATTGTGGGCATCATCGGGCCCAACGGCGCGGGCAAAACCACGCTGTTCCGCCTCATCACCGACCAGCTGCAGCCCGACGCGGGCACGTTCGAAGTGGGACCCACGGTGCAAACGGCCTACATCGACCAGCAGCACGACACGCTGGACCCGGCCAAGAGCGTGTTCGACGCCATCACGGGCGGCACCGAAACCATGCTGCTGGCCGGCCGGCCGGTGAACTCGCGCGCCTACGTGAGCAAGTTCAACTTCGGTGGCGGCGACCAGGAGAAGAAAGTAGCCATGCTCTCGGGCGGTGAGAAAAACCGCGTGCACCTGGCCATGACCTTGAAGCAGGGCGCCAACCTGCTGCTGCTCGACGAGCCCACCAACGACCTGGATGTCAACGCCATTCGGGCCTTGGAAGATGCACTGGAAAACTTTGCCGGCTGCGCCGTCATTATCAGCCACGACCGCTGGTTCCTCGACCGGCTGGCCACCCACATCCTGGCCTTCGAGGGCGACTCAGAAGTAGTGTGGTTCGAGGGCAACTTCACCGACTACGAGGAAGCCAAGCGCAAACGCCTGGGCGACGTGGAGCCGAAGCGCGTGCGGTACAAAAAGCTGGGGTAACTGCTGCTCGGCTCCAGATGCCACCAAAAAGGCCACTTCCGTCCGGGAAGTGGCCTTTTTCATTTCGCTTGAGGCAAATAGTTAGTTGCGGCGGTTACCGTTCATAAAAATACTCACGTAGTAGAGCAGTGTGGCCAACGACGACAGCGCGGCTACTACGTACGTCATAGCCGCCCACCACAGGGCGTCTTTGGCCATAGCATGCTCCTGCGCAGTTACCACACCGCGCTGGTCCATCCAGGCCAAAGCACGGCGCGAGGCATCGAACTCAACGGGCAGCGTAATGAATGAAAACAGCGTGGTGAGCGCAAACAAGCCGATGCCGACGCCCAGCGGAATCACACTCCGGTTAATCATAAATACACCGGCTAGCAGAATAAAGGGCATCCACTTCGACACCGCACTCAATGCCGGCACCAAGGCCGACCGAAACTGCAGCATGGAATAAGCCGTGGCATGCTGCACGGCGTGGCCGCACTCGTGGGCCGCAATGGCCGCCGCGGCCGCGCTACGCTCGGCGTACACGCCCTGGCTCAGGTTCACGGTTTTGTCGGTGGGATTGTAGTGGTCGGTGAGTTGGCCCTCGGTGCTGATGATGCGCACGTCGTAGATGCCGTGGTCGGCCAGCATTCTGGCGGCTACTTCGGCCCCGCTCAGGCCCGAGCGCAGGCCCACCTGCGAGTATTGTTTAAACTTACTGCGCAGCCGCCATTGGATGAGTCCGCTGGCTGCCATCAGCACGATGATAAGCAAATAGGAGGAAGGCATGGGAAAAAGCTGAAAGTGAAGCGCGGCGGGTTCGCCACGCAGCTAAAACACTTCCCCTGCAAAAAAGATGCAGCCCTGCAATCCTGCCAAATTGGCTAGGAGGTGGCCAGTATGCGCGCCACAATGCGCGAGGTGCTATAGCCGGCTACCAGCGGCACGGTGCGCACGGCGCCCCCCCGGGCCATCACCACATCGTAGCCCACGATGCTTTCGGGTGCATAGTCATCGCCCTTCACCAGCACGTCGGGCTGCACCAGCTCGATGAGGGCCAGCGGCGTGGGCTCACCAAACAGCACCACGGCATCGACGAAGGCCAGTGCCGCCAGAATGCGGGCCCGGGCGGCTTCATCCTGAATGGGCCGGCCGGGCTTGAGGCCCCCCACCGAGGCATCCGTGTTCAGGCCCACCACCAAGGCATCGCCCAGATGCCGGGCCTGCTCCAGGTAGTCGACGTGGCCGAGGTGCAGCAGGTCGAAGCAGCCGTTGGTGAATACCACCTTGCGGCCGGCGGCGCGCCAGGCTTCTACAGTAGCGGGCAGTTGCTCGCGGGTGAGGATTTTATCTTTCGTCCACATAGACAGTAAAATGGCAAATAAGTAAGTGCGTAAAGTGACGGTGAGTAAGCAGAGAATTTACGCACTTACTCATCGTCACTTTACTCCGAAGTGAGCGGCTCGTGTACCAGGGCTTCGGCTTCGGCGGCCACGTTGCCTTTATCGGCAGCAGCCACGGCCACAAAGCTGATAGCGCCCATCAGCACCACCAGCAGGGTTTGGGCGCCGTGCACGACCAACGCGTAGGCAATCCCCGCCTCCTTGCTGATGCCATACACCAGCAGAATGCCCTGCACCATCACGTGGAATGGCCCAATGCCGCCCGCTACCGGTGCAGCCATGCCAAACGCGCCAAACGTGAGCACCGCCAGCCCGGCCTTCATATCGAGGCCGTACGTTTCGGGAAAGCAGAAGAACGCCAGGTAATCCAGCAGATAATACACCAGCCAGGTAAAAAATGTGTGCAGCAGAAACGCCCCCTTCTTTTCCAGCTTCAGCACGCTGAATACCCCGGCCAGCAACCCCTTCACAAACACCACGGCTTTGTTGAACAGGGCATTTTGCCGCAGTCGCTCCAGGTTGCGGAACAGGGCCACGCCGGCCACCACCAGCAGCACCACCGCGATAAGGGCAGCCACGAGTAGCGGCGTACGGTTGCGGGCCAGCGCGTCGTATTTGCCCCCCAGAATGTTTTCCGTCACGAAGCCCCAGAAGGTGTTAAAATCCAGGAGCAGCACGCTACTCAGCAGGCCCAGCAGCATCAGCACGTCAATCACGCGCTCCGTTACGACCGTGCCAATGGCTACCTGCACCGGCACGCCGCTCGTGCGCCGCAACACCGAGCAGCGAATCACTTCGCCCATGCGCGGCAGCACAATATTGGCCAGGTAGCCCACCATCATGGCGTGGTACACGGCCCAGAATGGCGCAGGGGTTTGCGAGGCGTTGAGCTGCATCTGCCAGCGGTAGGCCCGGCTAAGGTAGCCCAGTACCGACAGGCCCATCGTCAGGGCCAGCCAGGCGTAGTTGGCCGTGCGAATGGCGTGGCCAATGGCCTCCCACCGCAGGCCGCGCATGGCATACCACATCAGCGCCCCGGAGATGCTCAGCAGCAGCCCATATTTGAGAATATTGAGAAAATATTTCATGCAGTAGTGAACAGCCCCCGCCAGCGTGGCTAAGCGACCAAACGGTTTTGGGCACCCGGAAAAATTACCGTAGGACGGTGCTGCCGGGCTTCGGCGAAATCGACCAGGGCGTACGAGAACACGATAATCACGTCGCCCACCGCCACTTTGCGCGCGGCGGGCCCGTTCAGGCAAATCACGCCCGAGCCCCGCTCGCCGCGAATGGTATAGGTTTCGAACCGCTCGCCGTTGTTCACATCCACCACCGTCACTTTCTCATTCTCGACCATGTTGGCCGCATCCAGCAAATCCTCATCAATCGTGATGCTGCCCACGTAATGCAGTTCGGCCTGCGTCACGGTTACGTGGTGAATTTTAGACTTCATTACTTCGATGTGCATATGCGCAAAGGGCTAATTCGAAAAGACGGGAATATTGAGCAAAGATAAACCCGCCCCGGCCGCCTGCCTCCGGCCGCTTTAGGCGGCGGCCTCAACCACCACGTTATCGATGAGGCGCACGCCCCCCAGATGGGCGGCCAGGCACAGCACCACGGCCCGGCCGGGCGCATACTCCGCCAGCGGCT
>NZ_BAAGZM010000056.1:0-13570 GCF_054778495.1 Hymenobacter agri | reverse complement strand
TGCTGCCCGGCGAGCGCCTCACCTGCCAGGCGCGCCTGCCGGCCGGCCACGTGGTAGGCCGCGTGCCCGAAGCCACGCAACTACCGCACGTGCGCTACACCTAGCTGCCCGCAATTCAAAGCCGGCTGCGCAGCGTGCGTGCTGCTAGTCAGCCAATTCGCCTGCGGCCTTGGGTTTTATTGGGTGGCAGGCGGTTTTCTGCTTGGCGGTTCGTCGCTAACTTTAAATTTCCAACCACCTCAACCGCGCTGCATTTTGTTTATTGAACCTCGCGTCGGCAACCGCCACAACGCCCCGCGCCGGGGCTGGATTGAAGTGGTGTGCGGCTCCATGTTTTCGGGCAAAACCGAGGAGCTGATTCGCCGCCTTACCCGCGCCCGCATCGCCCGGCAGCGGGTCGAAATCTTCAAACCCGCCCTCGACACCCGCTACCACGCCGAAGACGTGGTGAGCCACAACGCCGCCCGCATCCGCTCGACGCCGGTAGCCATTGCGTCCGAGATTCTGCTGCTGGCGGCCGGTTCCGACGTGGTGGGTATCGACGAAGCGCAGTTTTTCGACGACTCGCTGGTGGACGTGTGCACGCAGCTGGCCAATAATGGCACGCGCGTCATCGTGGCCGGGCTCGACATGGATTACCTGGGCCGCCCCTTCGGCCCCATGCCCGCGCTGCTGGCCACGGCCGAATACGTGACCAAGGTACACGCCGTGTGCGTGTGCTGCGGCGAAATTGCCTCGTATTCGTTCCGCATTGCCGCCAGTGCCAGCCAGGTACTGCTTGGCGAAACCGACTCGTACGAAGCCCGCTGCCGGCCCTGCTTTCTGGAGGGGATGCAGGTGAAAGCCCCGGCCGGCATCGAGCCGGCTCAGGCCGTGCACTAAACCGCCGGGCCAGCCGTTACCCCTGGGCCACCCACATCGGTTGGCCTTTTTTCTCAGGTTGCTTTTTTGCTGCGCATATGTTGCACCTTTTCCGTTGGGTTGGCATAGTAGGGTTGATGTTGTGGGCCGGCGTGGCCTTGGGGCAGGGCAGTGTAGGCTACGGCGACTGGCAGCTGCACCTGCCCACCAACCACCCGCTGCACCTGGCCGATGCCGGCGAGCGGGTGTATGTGGTGGCCGAAAACGCCTTTTACTTTTTTGATAAAAGCCAGAACACCACCCAGGTACTCTCCTCGCGCGATGGCCTGAGCGACGTGGCGGCCGTGGCGGTAGCCTACGACTCGACCACCCGCCAGACGGTGGTGGCCTACCGTAACGCCAACGTCGACGTGCTCACCTCCCGCGGGCAGGTGCGCAACCTGAGCGACGTGCTGCGCAAGTCCATTCAGGGCAGCAAAGTCATCAACCAGCTGTCGGTGGAGGCCGGCAAGGCATACCTGTCCACCTCGTTTGGCCTGGTGGCTATTGACCTCAACAAGCTGGAAGTTAGCGATACGTACAGCAACATCGGGCCCGGCGGCACGGTGGTGAACGTGTACGACGCGGCCGTGGCCAACGGCTACCTCTACGCCGCTACTTCGGCCGGGCTGCTGCGCGGCGCGCTCACCAGCAACCTGCTCGACTATCGCAGCTGGACGCAATACCTGCCCGTGCCGCTCAACGCCACGCAGCAGGTATACCACTACGTGGCGGCCTACAACGGCAAAGTGTATGCTGCCGTGGGGGCCATGTTTGCCGGCGCGGTGTACGTGTTCAACCCGGCCGGGGCGGGCAGCTGGCAGGCGGTGCCCAATACCTATACGGCGCAGTTTCGCAACCTGCGGCCCAGCAGCATCGGCGTGCTGACGGTTGACGACGACTACGGTGTGCGCCGGATTGATGCCAATAACGGAGTGAGTGTGGTGGTGCCCCCCGCACGCGGCAATTCCATTCTCGACGTGGTGCGTTCCCGCGATGGCAGCTACTTTCTAGCCAACTACCAGTTGGGCCTGCAGCGCTTCCGGGCCGGGCAGCCCGCCGAAACGTTTCTGGCCAATGGCCCCGAGAGCAGCACGGCGTTTGGCTTGGTGGCCGATGCCCGGACCAGTATTGTCGACGTGTTCACGGGCGGCTACTCCGACCGGTACGCGCCCAACTCGCTGCGGGCGGGCTTCTACGAGTATGCCAAGGGGCAGTGGACCAACATCACGGCTACAACCTACCCCAGCAGCACCGATTTTCCGAACCCAACCAGCCCGGTGCGGGGTGCGCGTACCCCCGATGGCACGCTGTACGTGGCCAATTATGGCGGTGGCTTGCTCGAGTGGCAGGGACCGGGCAAATTCCGGAGCTTTGGCCAGAATACGCCCACGGCCAACCCCTTGCTTGGCACTTTTGGCGATGCCAACCGCGTCGAAATCACCGACGTGGCCACCACGGCCGAGGGCAAAGTGTGGGTAGTGAACCGCCACCTGCGCGAAAATATTTCCGGGTTATCGATTCTCGACCCGGCCACAACCACGTGGAAGGTGATTCCCTACTCGCCGGGCTTCGACGTGCTCGACCGGATTGCACTCGATGATATGGGCAACGCCTGGACCTCGGTAGCGCGCAAATCGGACCGGGGTGGTGGGTCGAGCGCGGCGCTGGGCATCTTTGCCATCGACCCCGAAAATGCCAATCCGCCGCGGTTTTTCACCGTAGCCAATGGCCTGCCCGACAACCAGATTTATGATTTGGCCAAAGACCGGCGCGGCTACATGTGGGCCGCCACCATCAAGGGTGTGGCTGTGTTCAACGACCCCAGCGGGCCGTTTCAGTCCACGCTGGGCTTCACGACGCCCATTGTGCGGCGCGGCGACGGCACGGGTTTTCCGGCGCTGTTCACCGAGCCCGTGCATGCTATTGCCGTAGACGGGGCCGACCGCAAGTGGTTTGGTACCGACCACGGACTATGGCTGTTCAGCCCCGATGCCGACGAAGCCCTGCTGCACTTCACTACCGCCAACAGCCCACTGCCCTCCGACCGCATTGTGGATGTGGACGTGAACGACAAAACCGGCGAGGTGTGGGTGGCCACCGACGCTGGCGTGGTGGCCTACCGCGGTGGCGCCACCGTAACGGAGGGCGAACCCAAATGCGCCGCCGCCTTCCCCAACCCCGTGCGGCCCGATTTTCAGGGCCTGGTGGGTATTACGGGCTTGGCTAACAATGCCATCGTGAAAATTACCGACGTGGCCGGCCACCTCGTGTACGCCACTACGGCCGCTGGCGGCGCCGTTACTTGGAACCTGACCACGCCCGATGGGCAGCGGGTGCGTTCGGGCACCTATCTGGTGCTTTCGACGGATGCCGATGGTAAAAATGGCTGCGTGAGCAAAGTGGCCGTACTTAGCAAATGAGGAATGAAGCAGGCGGAATTGTCGTTGATTAACCGGTTATTCCTCCGCCTTTATTTCCCGTTGTTCATCAATCCATGCTAATCAAAACCCGGGGCATCGTCCTCAGCTACCTCAAATACCGGGAAACCAGCATTATCGCGCGCGTCTACACCGAGCGCCTGGGCGTGCAGACCTACGTGGTGAATGGCGTGCGCAAGGCCAAGCCGCCGGGCCGCATTGCGCTGTTTCAGCCGTTTACGCTGCTTGAGCTGGTGGCCTATGTGGCGCGCGGCAGCAGTGGCCTCACCCGGCTGTCGGAATATCGGTGCGCCGAGCCCTTCCAGACCCTGCCCTACGAAATCCAGAAAAGCAGCGTGGTGCTGTTTCTGTCGGAAGTAGTGGGCCGGGCGGTGCGCGAGGAAGAGCAGAACGAACCGTTGTTTCAGTTTCTGCACGACTCTATTCTGGCGTTTGACCGACAAAGGGTGGGTACCGAGAATTTTGCGCTCGTGTTTCTGCTGGAGTTGGCGGCCTACCTGGGCTTTGGCGTGCGCTCCGGCACCGAGCTCACCGACCAGGTGATTATGGCCGGCCATGCGCCCACGGCGCCCGGGGCCACTGGCCCAGCCACGCTGCGTCTGCGCGAGTTCAACCACTATTTCGATGAGCTGCTGCGCGAGCCCACCAGCAGCACCATTCCCAACGGCCGCGTGCGGCACGAGCTGCTGAACGTCCTCATCCGTTACTACCAGCTGCACGTCGAGCAGATGGGTGAGGTTCGGTCGCTGGAAATCCTGTCGGAAGTACTAAATTAATGGCCCGCTGGTAAAACGCCACTGCCCGAACGTCAGCAAGGACCGTTCGGGCAGTGGCGTTTTGGTGGCGAGTAGGGGTTACTTGATGTCGAGCAACTCTACTTCGAAGCGCAATACGGTATTCGGGGGGATGTCGGCACCGGCCCCGCGGGCCCCGTAGGCCAGCGGCGAGGGAATAAGCAGCACAGCCTTGCTGCCTTTGGGAAGCATGGCGACGCCCTGGTCCCAGCCCGGAATCACTTGGCCTACGCCCAGCGTGAAGGTGAAGGGCGTGTTGTTACGCTTGGCCGTCGAGTCGAACTCTTTGCCCGTGCTCAGCACCGTGCCGCGGTAGAGCACGCTCACCTGCTGGCCCTTTTTGGGCAGCGGGCCCGTGCCCAGCTTCTTGATGATGTAGGAGGTGCCCCCGGCCGTTTTTCTGGCGGTGGCGTGGTTTTTTTTCAGGTAGGCCTGAATGAGGGCGTTGTCTTTGGCAGTTTGAGCGACTGACTGCTGGGCCGCCTTTTTCTCCATTTCGGCCTGCATTTGCTTTTGCCGGGCCATCATCTGCTCCATCGTCAGCAGCTCGCGGGCGCTGGCCAATACCAGCAGCGTATTGCCGCCGCGCTTGATGAATGGCGGCACGGGCTGGTGGAACGTTTTGGTAAATACCGTATCGGCCGGAAAGCGGAACACGGCGCTGTCGCCGGGCAGCAGCAGGCCTAGGGCTTCTTCGAGGCTGCCGGGCGTGGTTTGCGGCGGCAGGGCCACGGGCTGGGGCAGCGGCTGCATGCGGCGCGAGCTCATCAGCACCGAGTCGCGCCCGGTGCGGAATTCCATAAATACCGTGAGCACCTGGCCGGCGCGGCTGGCGTAGGGAGCGTCGGTAGGTGCCAGCGCCCGAGGCTGGTATTTGCCGGCCGCATCGGCCCGAAACAACCGGTACTCGGTGCCCGAAGGCAGGCGCGAAAAAGGCTGGTCTTGCGCCTGCGCGGGGCGGGCCAGGCCGAGCAGCGCACCAAGCGCGCCCAACAAAAAACGTTTCATAGAAAAGGAAAAAATGAACAGCCGGGCCCGTTAGCGAACCCCAACAATCTCCAGCTCGAACACCAGCGGGGTGCCGGGTGGCACCAGAAACCGGTCATCGTCGTCGGGGTGGCGCACGCCTTTGGCGGCGTAGGCCAGCGCGGCCGGAATCCAGACCCGCACGCGCGAGCCCACCGGCAGCAGGGGCATTACTTCGTCGAGGCCGGCAATGACTTCGTGCCGGCCCACGCGAAACTTCAACAGGCCGCCCTGCCCTTCGGAAGAGTCGAACAAATGGCCGTCGGGCAGAAAACCAGTGTAGCGGGCACTCACGCGCTGGCCCGCCTGGGGCAAGGCGCCGGTACCGCGCACCCGAAACGCATAGCGCACGCCGTGGGGCGTGCGCTGTGGGGGAACCTGCAGGGTGTCGAGCAACGGCTGGGGCGTAGTGGGACCCGGGCCCGCCTGGGCGCAAGCCATCGGACCGAAGCCAGCCCGCAAGCCCAGCAGCAGCAGGCCCGCAACCAGTTTTTTACTCCCGCAACCTGCTACAGACATACAACGGCAGCTTATTGAATACCGAGAACTTCCATATCGAACATCAGCGCCGCATCGGCCGGAATACCGGTAGACCCACCGGGGCCGTAGCCCAGGCGCGAAGGCAGCAATAGTAGCTTGCGGTCGCCCACGCGCGAGAGCAGCAGGCCCTCGGTGAAGCCGGGCACCAGGCCCGCACCCGCCGTGAACACCACGCAGCCGCAAGTAGAGCCATTATCAGCCGAGTTGTCGAAGATGGTGCCCTGGGTATAGCGAGGGTCGCCGAGCGAAGCCGGATAGTTGTAGGACGCCGGATGCGCGCCGGTGCTCAGAAACCGTCCCACGTACTTCAGCCGAACCTGATTGCCGGACTGCACCGCCGGCCCGGTACCATCCACCAGGTTCACTACGTACAGGCCCGAATTGGTTTTGGTGGCCTTGTTGAGCAGGTTGTTGCGCCGCAGGTAGCTCTGAATCGTGTCGTCGTCAATCTGCTTCATCTGGTCCTGATGCTCGGACAGTTGACGCTGGTAGGTGGTTTGGCCGCAGCCCCACAGGGCCGACCCGGCCAGCGGTAGCAGGGCCAGCAGCAGCCAAAGGCGCGCCCGGAGCAGAGAAGTAGTCATATCGTTGGGAAGAGCTGAAAGTAATTCCGGCCAGCGAGCGGGCCCGGGCCGTGGCGCCGCGCCGCCCGTTGGCCGGAATTGGAAGAAAAAACGCTTATTGAACGGCTACCAGTTCCACTTCGAAACGCAGCGGCGCGTTGGCCGGAATATCGGCACCAGCGCCGCGGGGGCCATACGCCAGCGGCGACGGAATGAGCAGAATGGCTTTGCTGCCGGGGTTCAGCATGGCAATGCCTTCGTCCCAGCCCGGAATTACCTGGCCCAGGCCGATGGGGAAGTCGATGGGACGGCCCTGCTTGTCCGACGAGTCGAATACTTTGCCGCTGAGCAGCGTGCCCATGTAGTTCACGCTCACAATCTGGCCGGTTTTAGGCTTTTCGCCGGTGCCGGGTTTCAGCACCTGGTAGTACACGCCAAGCGGCGTCTTCTGCATGTTCAGGCCGTTTTTCTTGATGTAGTCCTGCAGCAGCGCATCATCAATTTTCATCTGCTCAGCTACTTTCGAGGTACCGAGCATGGTTTTCAGGCTTTGCTGCTGCGAGGCCACCTGCTTCTGGAATTCGGGCGAGGCCATGCGCTTCTTGATTTGCGCAGCCATCGAACGCTTCTGCAGCTCGGGCTCCATGGCTTTTTCTTCTTCGGCCGTAGCCAGCTTGGGCTGGGTGGCCACAAACATCTGCACGTAGGGGCCGCCGCGCTTGAGGAAGCCGGGTACCGGCTGGCCCGACTTGGGCTTGATGAGCGAGTCGACCTGGAAGCGGAACACGCCGCTGTCGCCGGGCTGCAGCAGCGAGAGGGCCTCGTCGGGCATGCCTTTCTGCTTCAGCTCCTGCAGGGGCATCGGCACGGCCATGCCCATGTCGGCGCGGGTGTTTTGCAGTACCGAATCCTTACCGGTGCGGTACTCGGTGTAGCCCATCAGGAACTTGCCCACCCGGTCTTTGTACGTAGGGTCGCCATCGGGGCCGATTTCGCGGCGCTCGTAGCTGTTGCCTACTTTCTTAAAAATCTTGTACTCGATGCCGGACTTGGTTTTGGCAAAGTCGCCACCACCCTTGTTGCAGGCGGTGAGGGAAGCGAAGCCCAGCACGCCGGCCGCCAGGGCCAGCTGCCGCGCAGAGCGGGAGGAAAAACGCATGAAAATAAAAAAGGTGAAGGGTCAGAAACGGTGTAAAGTTACACCACCGGCGGCGCTACGGCGGCGGGCACGCCCGTCAGCTGCTCCCTGTACTCCGGAAGGATGCTCAGGAAGCGCTCCACGGTTGCATCGAGGTTGTCGTAGCTGATGCCGCCGGAGGCGTTGTGGTGTCCGCCGCCATCGAAATGCTTACGCGAGAAGTCGCTGACGGAGAAGTTGCCCACCGAGCGGAAGGAGATTTTGACGGCCACGCCGCGGTCGATAAAAACAGCTGCAAACACGATGCCCTCGATGCTGAGCGCATAGTTCACCAAGCCCTCGGTGTCGCCGGTTTTGCTCTGGTACTCGCGCAGCTCCTCCTGCGTGATGGCGATGTAGGCCGTGTTGAACTCGCGGTTCACCACCAGCTTATCCTTCAGCACAAAGCCCAGGAAGCGCAGGCGGATTTCGGAATGCGAGTCGTAGATGCGGCGGTGTACCGACGAGAGGTCGATGTTTACCTTCAGCAGCTCGGCAATGATGAGGTGCACGTTGCGCGAGGTGCTGGGGTGGCGAAACGAGCCTGTGTCGGTCATAATGCCGGCGTACAGCGCCTCGCCCATGCCGCGGGTGATGAGGTCCTGGTCGCCCAGGTCGCGGATGATTTCAAAAATGAGTTCGGCCGTGGCCGCGGCCGTGGGCACCGAAAATACCACGTCGGCAAAGTCTTCGGGCTGCTGGTGGTGGTCGATGAGCACCTTGGTGGCGCTGGCCTGGCGGATGTACTCGCCCAACTCGTTGATGCGGCCCAAACAGCTGAAATCGAGGCAGCAGATAACCTCGGCGCGGGCAATGAGGTCGCGCACCTGCCGGTCGTTCTGGCGCTTTTCATAAATCACCACTTCATCGTTGCCCTCCATCCAGTTCAGGAAGGCGGGGTAGTCCGACGGCGTCACGACCGTGACGTGGTGGCCCTTTTGCTTGAGGTAGCCGGCCCAGGCCAGCGACGAGCCCAGCGCGTCGGCGTCGGGCTTGTGGTGAGTGGTGATGACAACCTGTTTGGGCTGCGCCAGCAACGCCCGCAGGGCGGAAATGGAACTAGACATCGACAACAAGAATAACCCTTTTAGAAACGGCGGGCTGGTGGCTTACAAAGAATTGGGCCGGCAAAAGTCGGAAGAAATCTTGTCTTAACAGCGAAAGCCTTCCGGAAGGTTCGCGCAAAAGCGCCGAAGGGCCCCGTGGGCCCGGCCAACGCCCACGGCGGGCTTTGTCCTTACTTTTGCACCGCAATACGTTTTTTCAACATCCCATTTCCCCCGACCAACGCAATGGCCACCAACCGCACTTTCACGATGATTAAGCCCGACGCCGTTCAGGAAAACCACATTGGTGGCATCCTGAGCATGATTGAGGCCGGCGGCTTCCGCATCGTGGAGCTCCAGAAAGTAAACCTCACCCCCGAGCGCGCCGGCGATTTCTACGCCGTGCACAAGGAGCGTCCTTTCTACGGCGACCTCGTGAAGTACATGTCGAGCGGCCCCATCGTGGCGGCTATTCTCGAGAAAGACAACGCCGTGGCTGATTTCCGCACGCTCATCGGCGCCACCAACCCGGCCAACGCTGAGGAAGGCACCATCCGGAAGAAATACGCCAAGAGCATCGAAGCCAACGCCGTGCACGGCTCGGACTCGGACGAAAACGCCCAGATTGAAGGCGAGTTCTTCTTCGGCACCAAATAGTCTCAGTCGCCGCTAAATTGCGGCGCTGATGCAGCAAAAAGCCCCTCCCGCGTGCGCGGAAGGGGCTTTTTCTTTATACCAAAAGCAGACTGATTTTATACCAATCTTGTGCTGTTTGTTTTGAGGTAGGGGCGGGGTCCGCCCCTACCTCTGCATTCTAGGCCTGCTCCACCGAGAGCAACGGCGCGGTGTGCGCCGAGTCTTCCACCAGCTGCGTGGTGTGCTTGTGTTTGAAAATAAACACGAACAGCACCGCAATTATCAGCGCGTAGGCGGCGAACGTGAGCCAGATGCTGTGCCAGTCCTTATTGCCGGCGGCATCGGTGAAGTAGTGCTGGATGATGAGGCCGCTGAGCGAGCTGCCCAGCACCGCGCCGAAGCCGTTGGTCATCATCATGAACAAGCCCTGGGCGCTGGCCCGGATGCTGGGCTGCGTCTGGGTTTCGACGAACAGCGAGCCCGAGATGTTGAAGAAGTCGAAGGCCATGCCGTACACGATGCACGAGAGGATAATCATCCAGAGGCCCTCACTGGGGTTGCCGTAGGCGAAGAGGCCGAAGCGCAGCACCCAGGCAATCATGCTGAACAGCATGACCTGCTTGATGCCGAAGCGGCGCAGGAAGAACGGAATGGCGAGGATAAACAGCGTCTCGGAAATCTGCGAGATGGACATGATGATGGCCGGGTACTTCACCGAGAGGGTGTCGCGGTAGGCCGGGTTCTTATCGAAGTCGTGCAGGAAGGTGTCGCCGTAGGCGTTGGTGAGCTGCAGGGCGGCGCCTAGCAGCAGCGCGAACAGGAAGAAGGTGAGCATCTTGCGGTCGCGCAGGATGGCGAACGACTTAAGGCCGAGAATCTCGGCCAGGTTCTGGCTGGAGGTGTTGGCCGACTGCGGCGGGCAGGCCGGCAGCGTGAACGAGTAGAGGCCAAGCAGAATGGCCGCGCCGGCCGCCACGTAGAACTGGCTGGCCGACTTCTCGAAGCCCAGCAGGCTCACCGTCCACATGGCCACGATGAAGCCGATGGTGCCCCACACGCGGATGGGCGGATAGTCCTTCACCACATCAAGCCCCTGCCGTTTCAGGATGGAGTACGACACGGCGATGGACAGCGCCAGCGTGGGCATGTAGAAAATCATATTCAGCAGGATAACCCAGAAGAACGTGCCGGGGTCGGTTACCTGCGGGATGGCGCACAGCACGAGCCCGCCCAGAATGTGCAGCACGCCGTAGAGCTTCTCGGCGTTCACGTACTTATCGGCCACGATGCCCATGAGCGAGGGCATGAAAATGGACGCAATGCCCATAGTCGAGAAAATGGCGCCGAACTGGGCACCCGACCATTGCTTGGTTTGGAACCAATAGGCGCCAATCGTAATCAGCCACGAGCCCCAGATGAAGAACTGGAGGAAACTCAGGATGGTGAGGCGCAACTTCGTATTCATGCGGGAACAGGGCAAAAGGGGTGGGATAAGGCAAATGCAGGCGCGGCGCATGGGCCGGGACCGTCAAAGATAAATAAAAAAGCCCCTGCGAAGCGCCCGGTGGGGGCGGGCTTCGCAGGGGCTTCTATTGGCCACTGAGGGTAGCTTCTAAGCAGATGTAATCAGCATGACAGCCATTTTTGCTGCGATTGCCGCTGACCCACTACCAACCTACGCCACGTAGTCAGGCGAGAACGAGCCGGCGGGCTTCCCGTCGGCCGTGGGGTAGTCGGTGTAGCCGTCGGCGAAACCGTTGGGGCCGGGGGCGTAGAAGGTAGCCTGGTCGGCTTCGGCCAGGGGCTGGCCAGCTTTCAGGCGCTCCACGAGGTCGGGGTTCGAGATGTAGGCGGTGCCGAAGGAGATGAAGGCGGCGCGGCCGGTGAGGTCAGCTTCGGTGCGGGCCAGGTCGCGGTAGCCGCCGTTGTAGATGACGGGGCCGGTGTAGGCGGCGTGGATGATGTCGAGCACTTCGGCCGGAATGTAGGCCGTGCCCACAAGGTGCACGTAGGCCACGCCGATTTTTTGCAGCTCGGCAGCCAGGTAGGCGTAGGTTTCGGGCATTTCGGGGTAGGCGCCCATGTCGTTGAAGGTGCTGCCCGGCGAGAGACGCACGCCGGTGCGGTCGGAACC
Source organism: Hymenobacter agri (assembly GCF_054778495.1). Taxonomy (NCBI): domain Bacteria; kingdom Pseudomonadati; phylum Bacteroidota; class Cytophagia; order Cytophagales; family Hymenobacteraceae; genus Hymenobacter; species Hymenobacter agri. The sequence goes on along the minus strand of NZ_BAAGZM010000056.1, from coordinate 2,313 downwards.
GATTTCGGCGGCCACGGCGCGGGTGACGTCGAGCACGAAGCGGGCGCGGTTTTCCACGCTGCCGCCGTACTGGTCGGTGCGCTGGTTGCTGTTCGGGTTCAGGAACTGCTCGGGCAGATAGCCATTGGCGCCGTGCACTTCCACGCCGTCGAAACCGGCTTCGAGGGCCAGCTTGGCGCTGTGAGCGTACTGCTGCACCACTTCGGCCACTTCCTCGGTAGTGAGGGCGCGGGGCGTGGGCTGGTCCTGCATCTGCTGCTGGTCGGTCCACATCTGGCCTTTGGCGGCGATGGCCGAGGGGGCTACGCCTTCGGCCCCTTCGGGTAGGTTGAGGGGGTGGAACACGCGGCCGGCGTGCATGAGCTGAATGAAGATGTGGCCGCCGTGATGGTGCACGGTTTCCGTCACGCGCTGCCAGTTGGTGGCTTGCTCCGTCGTGAACAGGCCGGGAATGCGGGCGTAGCCCAGGCCATCGGCCGCGGGCGACACGCCTTCGGAGATGATGAGGCCGGCGGTGGCGCGCTGGCGGTAGTACTCGGCCATCAGCTCGTTGGCTTCGTTGCCCAGGGCGCGGCTGCGCGTCATGGGTGCCATTACGATGCGATTGGTGAGGGTGAGCGGGCCGAGTTGGGCGGGCTCAAAAGCTTTGCTGGACATGAGGTCGAATGAAGTGGCGTCGTGCGTGAGTCGCCGGGTTCAATGAAACGCGGTGATAAAGCAGGTACGTACACGAATTGTTTTTGGCTGGCTTTCGCAAAAACATAATGCCGGTCTGATGGGCGGGCGGGCGGCTTGCGCCAGCCGCTGCCAGCAAGCGTTGCAGGTGCGTTGCCTGGGGGCATGCGTTTCCGGGACTCCAGCAGCCACATTAGGCGGCTTGGGCAGCTTTGGAAATGGATTTAGGGGAAAGAAAACTTACTTTGCTTTATTCCATTTCAACATTCAAGCCCCGTAATGATTGATTTAACTGCCTTCTGGGACCCGGCATCTCCGAAAGTGCCTGCGCTTAGCGATGAATTCGTGTCGCAAGCAGAGCAAACACTCAGGATACAGCTTCCGCATGAACTATTAGCCTTGCTGAAACAGCAGAATGGAGGCTACACGCGCGGGTTTGCTTTTCTCACTAATAACGCAACTTCTTGGTCAGAAACGCATGTCCCCTTTGATGAACTCTTCGGCCTTGTACTTCCCAGTGACCACGGCCCGGTAAGTATCTTGGATACGGAGTATATGACTCAAGAATGGGGATTGCCGGAAAAGCAAGTTTTGCTTAGCGGGGACGGACACTGGTTTATTACCCTGGATTATCGCAATGGCCCGATTCCAAGTGTGGCTTGGATTGATACGGAGATGGAGCAAGATGTGCAACTCGCCGATAGTTTTGGTGCATTTCTCGCGGGTTTAGTCGATAGAAGCCTAGTGGAAGAATAGCGTCTTAAGCTGAAAAAAGGCCCGCCTCCTACCGGAAACGGGCCTTTCTGTTAATAACGCTACCGAAACTACGCGGCGTAAGCCTCGGCGTAGCGGCGGTTCACTTCGTCCCAGTTGATGAGGTTGAAGAAGGCGGCGATATAGTCGGGGCGGCGGTTCTGGTACTTGAGGTAGTAGGCGTGCTCCCACACGTCGAGGCCGAGGATGGGGGTGCCTTTGCAGCCCGACTCGGGCATCAGCGGGTTGTCCTGGTTGGGGGTGCTGCAGATTTGCACTGAGCCGTCGGCCTGCTTGCACAGCCAGGCCCAGCCCGAGCCGAAGCGCGTGGTGGCGGCTTTGGTGAATTCTTCCTTGAACTTGTCGTAGGTACCGAAGGCCTTGTTGATGGCCTCGGCTACGGCGCCGGTGGGCTGCCCGCCGCCGTTGGGCGACAGGATGGTCCAGAACAGCGAGTGGTTGTAGTGGCCGCCGCCGTTGTTGCGCACGGCCGCCGGGGCCTTGGCAATGTTGTGCAGGATTTCCTCGATGGACTGATTTTCCATCTCCGTGCCCGCGATAGCCGCGTTCAGGTTGGTTACGTACGCTTGGTGGTGCTTCGAGTGGTGGATTTCCATGGTTTGCGCGTCGAACGTGGGTTCGAGGGCATCGTAGGAATACGGGAGTTTGGGCAGTTCAAAAGCCATAATTGAAAAAGGGTTGGGTTGGTGAAGAGAGGGAGTGCGTGTGCGTGGTAAACCGCCAGCTGGGCGCATGGTTGCGGTGGCCGGAGGCGACACGCCAAAAGTAGATTATTTCCGCTTCATACTGAAAAAGCGCTGCATCAGTTCGGCGCACTCGGCGGCCCGCACGCCGCCGCGCAGCTGCGTGCGCCGGTGCAGCAGC
>NZ_BAAGZM010000055.1:0-13640 GCF_054778495.1 Hymenobacter agri | reverse complement strand
AGGTGCACCGCCGCGAAGCCCCCGCCGACCGCTCGGGCATGATGTGCTCGGGCGAGCAGGACGTGCTACTCTGGCCGCTCACGGTCGCCGACTTGCCTGCCGTGGCCGCCATCGAAAGCAGCCTGCAAACTCTCAGCGGCGGTTGGCTGGAGCTGAGCCCGGCGACTGGCTTACAATTTGTCGCACCCGCTGCTGCCGATGCAACGACCGGAACGCAAGAAGCTGAAGATGCGCTGGCAGCGGCGTCCGCCTACGAGTCGGAAGCCGCCGCATTCTACGACTACCAGCCGGACCCGGCATGGCGCTACCGCGAGCGCCTGGGTTTCCGCGACCAGCTCACCATTGTGGGTGGCGGGCACGTGAGTTTGGCCCTCTCGAACGTGGCGGCGGCCCTCGATTTCGAGTTAACCGTGCTCGACGACCGCGCCGACCTGCCCACGTTCGACAACAACCACGCGGCCCACTACCGCCACCGCGTCGATTACGAAAGCGTGGCTGCCGCCGTGCCGCCCGGCCCGCACTGCTACGTGGTGGTGATGACCGTGGGCTACCGCACCGATGCCGTGGTGCTGCGCCAGTTGATACCCCTGCCCTACCGCTACCTGGGCGTGATGGGCAGCGTGGCCAAAGTGACCGAGCTGCGCCGGGGCCTGCGCGAAGAAGGCTTTTCCGAGGATGCAATTGCCCGCCTGCACGGCCCCATCGGCCTGCCCATCCAAAGCCAGACGCCGGAGGAAATTGCCATCAGCATCGCGGCCGAGCTGATTCAGGCGCGCCGGGCGGGGCTGTAAAAGCGAGTACCCCGAAATTTTATTTCGGCCCGCCGGAACGATGGATGTTCACGCGGGCCGAAATAAAATTTCGGGGTGCTCCGGCTTGCTGCCTATCGGTTTGAATCGTCGGCGTTGCCTTTGGCAAACTCCTCGGTGAAGACGCGGTAGCGGTCGAGAATAGAGCGCACCGAGCGTTTGAGCACGATTTCGCCCATGGGGCCCTCGGGCACGGTCACGCCCGAGGCGTAGCCGTTCCACACGGCGCGGTTGGTTTTCACGTCGATGAGTGTGACGAGCAGGGTGCCTTCGGCCAGCAGCAGGCGCACGGGCTGGTAGCCGTGGCGCTGGTCCTGGGGCGTGTCGTCATTTTCCTCCACGTTGCGCTTAATCCAGGCGCTAAGGTCTTCCTGGTCGAAACCGTGGAAACGCATGTCGCCCTCGTACACCCGGAAGTTCACTAGCATGTCGGGCCGCCGGTTGGCGCGGCGGTAGCCCTGGGCCCGGAAGCGCTGCTCAATAGCTTCGCGCAACGACTGGCCCAGGTGGCTGGTATCGGCGCTGATGCCGGTGCCGCTCACGAAATCGTAGGTGCGGTAGCGCCGGAAATTGCCCCGGTAGCTGTAATCTGAATCAACGCGGGCTTCGCGCATCGAGGCGCAGCCATTCAATGCCAGGCCGGCACCCAGTAAAACGGTAACAATTGACTTCATATCGGCGGCTTGAACTGGCGTGAATCGCAGTTACCAATTTACGAAATACTAGGCACTTAGGTCGTATTCGCCGGCCAAAAATTCCGCCGTGGCCGCGGGCGGCCCCATTGGGGCTACCAGTGGCCTTTTTGCCGCCGTCCGCTACCCCGGGCAAACTGAGGAAGGCCGGATGTGCTGCCGGCTACGGGTCATTTCCGGGTGCTTGGCCTTGCCCTTGGCCCCACCCCCGCTGAAGCGAATATCCCAGATGCTGTCGAAGTCGGTGTCGGGCCAGTCGGGCACGTCGTCGAGGCCCAGGTCTTTGGCAATTTCCACGATGTTGTCGTGCTCCCATACCACCAGCACGGTGCCCCGCAGGTGCCGCAGCTGCTTGGCAAAGGCCTTGGTATTTTCGACCATGAAGTTGCTGTTGATGGTGAGGTTGTGCTGCACGGCGTAGGGCATCACGGTTTGCAGCATGCGCACGCGGGTGGTGTCTTTGCCGCCGGTATTGATGACGGGCACGAAGGCCAGGTTGGGCGGCGTGGGCATCAGCTGGTTGAGCACGGCGGGCAGGGCCAGGGCCCGGTTCAGGCCGGCGCAGGAGAGGTTGTCGCCTTCTTCCGGCTTTTCGCCGTGCCGGATGATGACGATGCGCAGCACCGGCGCGGGCGGCCCGGCGGGCTCTTGCGGCGCCAGTGGGCTGAGGTGATACAGCAGGTACAGCTTGGCGCGGTCGGCGGCGGAGAGTTGGGGGAGTATCATTATCAAAGCAAAACAGCCGGAATGACTAACGAAAGTGCCATCAACCCACCGTGAGATTCTACCCCATACGTGCCCGCCCGCTGAACGATGTAGAGACGCGTATTCGCGTCTTGTCGTTGAACGACCGTCCTCACGGCACACACGACGAGACGCGAATACGCGTCTCTACATCGTCCTGATTACCGGTACCCCGCCGCCTGTAGCTGGAACAGCTCGGCGTAGCGCCCGCCCTTGGCCAACAGTTCCTCGTGCGAGCCGATTTCTACAAACTGGCCGTTTTCGATGACCAGGATGCGGTCGGCCATGCGGACGGTGCTGAAGCGGTGGCTGATGAGGACGGCGGTTTTGCCCTGGGTGAGCTCCTTGAAGCGCTGGAAGACTTCGTACTCGGCGCGGGCGTCGAGGGCGGCGGTGGGCTCGTCGAGGATGAGCAGTTGGGCGTCGCGCATGTAGGCGCGGCCGAGGGCAATTTTCTGCCACTCGCCGCCGCTCAGGTCCACGCCGCCGTTGAAGCGGCGGCCAATCATCTGGTCGTAGCCGTGGGGGAGCTTGGCGATGACGGTGTCGGCGAGGCTCTGGTGGGCGGCGGTTTCGATGCGGGGCTGGTTGTGGCGCTCCTCGATGCGGCCCACGGCGAGGTTTTGGCCGGCGGGGAGCTGGAAGCGCACGAAATCCTGGAAGATGACGCCGATTTCCTGGCGCAGCTCGGCGGGGTCGTACTCGCGCAGGTCGTGGCCGTCGAGGAGGATGCGGCCTTCGGTGGGGTCGTAGAGGCGGGCCAGGAGCTTGACGAGAGTGGTTTTGCCAGCGCCGTTTTCGCCCACGAGGGCCAGCTTTTCGCCGGCCTGCAGGGTGAAGTTGAGGTTGCGAATGGCCCATTTTGTACCATTCTTGTACTGGAAGCCGACGTTTTCAAACTGAAAACCTTGCTGAATGGGCCGGGGGAAGGGAATGGGCCGTTCGCCGGTGAGCTCCTGGCGCACGATGCGCGGCCGGAGCGCAAAGAAGTCGAAGAAATCCTGGAGATACAAGGCGCCGTCGGCCACGGAGCTGAAGCGGCTGAGGATGCCTTCGAGCAGGCCGCGCAGGCGGGCGAAGGAGCCGGCCAGGAAGGTGAGCTGGCCGAGCGAGATGCTGCCGGCCGCGGTGCGGGCGATGATGTAGACGTAGGCGCCGTAGTAGCCGGCGGCGCCGATGGCGGCGAAGAGCGTGCCCCAGCCGGCGCGGCGCAGCACGAGGGATTTGTTTTGGCGGTAGAAGTCGTCGGAGAGGGTGCGGAAGCGGCCGATGAGGAAATCGGAGAGGCCGAAAATCTTGACTTCCTTGGCGGTTTCGTCGGAGGCGCCGGTTTGGCGGAGGTAGTCGAGCTCGCGGCGCTCGGGCGTCCAGGAGTGCGAGAGGGAGTAGCTGCGCTCGTTGAAGTGCGACTCGCCGAGGAAGGCCGGCACCACGGCCAGCAGCAGCAGCCCCAGCAGCCAGGGCTGGAAGGCCACGAGGCCGCCGGCGAGGAGCAGCAGCGTCACGAAATCCTGGCCCTGGGCCAGCACCTGGCTCATGAGCACGGTGCGGGAGAGGGTTTGGCGGCGGGCGCGCTCGAGCTTGTCGTAGAAGGTGCTGTCTTCGAACTGGTCGAGGTCGAGGCGGGCGGCGTGCTCCATGAGGCGGATGGAGGACTGGTTGGCGAACAGGTCGCCGAGCAGCGAGTCGAGCAGGGCCACGCCGTGGCCCAGGGCATCGGCGAGCAGCACGAGGCCGAATTCGAGGCCCACGAGGGTGAGCACGGGCGTGAGCTGGCGGGCGGTGGCGGGCAGCTTGGTGAGGGCCACCACGTCGTCGATAATCAGGCGGCCGACGTAGAGCGTGGCCAGCGGCAGAAACGCGCGCAGCAGGCGCAGCACGAGGTTGGCGGAGGCCAGCGCGGGGCTGGTGGCCCAGATGAGTTTCAGGAAGGCGGGCAGGTGGCGCAGGGCCGATACCCGCTCGCGCACGCTCACGGCGGGCTTTTCGGGGCCGCGCCCGGCGTTGGGGTTCTTGGCGGAGATGGATTTCAGGAAGTCAAACATGGCCCGGGCGTGGGCAAGGTTGGGGCCGGGTTTGGGGGGCGGCCGTTTTGGCAGGGGACTACTCGGATGCTCGGAATTAAGCACTAACTAGCAGCTTAACTCACCGTTTTGCTGCACCAATCCAGTAAACCACCGCAGGGCTTCCACAACAACCATAAACCAGACACGACGAATGAAGGCAAAAACGCTACTATCCCTATTCTTCATTTGCTGCCTGTCAATATCCCCTTATTGCGGTGTGCAAGCACAAAATACCACCACTGACAGGCAGGCAATTGCGATGCTAAAGGAATTTTATACCGCGTACATCACCGCGTTTTCCGAGCTACCCACGACGGATGCGTTGAAAAAGCTACATGCCCTTCCAAAAAAGTATTGCACGGCTGGCTTGCTGCGTAAAATCGACGCGCAGTCCCGGCAGGGGCATTTAGAAGCGGACCCGTTCACGCAATCGCAGGACGTGGATTTGTCGTGGACTAAAACCTTAGCAGTGCGCAGAGATACAAGAAGCGCCAACTTCTATACGGTCTCTTTAGGGGATGATATTTCCCGGTTCAAGGTGACCATTCAGCTAACCGTACTCAAGCAAGGCAATAGTTTCAAAATAGCGGATATCAGAGGTTTTAAATACAAGGAATACTAACCACTCAGCTTTGAGGCACTGCTAGTAGTTTACCCAAAGGAGCAATTTCTTTATCACTCACCCGTTTTCGACCGATAACACACGCATTGCAAATGGATTCCAAGCCATTAAAGAACCCCTTGGCTCGTTGGCTGTGGCTCTGTGCTTCGGTCTCGGCGGCATTCGCCCTGGCGTGTGCGGTCTTCGCTTACCAGTACTACCAGACATACGGGCAGTGGCCCCGAGCTGACGGACGCCCCGACACCACAGAAGTCCATTTTCCGTTGCTCGATGAGACGGTGATGGGCTTGTTGATGGCGCAGTTCGTGACGGTGCCCGTGTGCTTGGTTTTGTTGGTGGCGATTTCCCATAGCAAGGTGCCGGTACGCCTCGGGGTTCGCCTTTATGCGTGGGCGGCGATGCTAGCTGCCGCGCTGACGATGTTGGGCGGCTTTACGAGTTGGTATTTCGACTAAATCGCTCTAGGGTCAGGAATGATAGCGACTGTTTACGAAAACGGTAAGTTTTTCTGGAAAAACAAAGGCGTTCAAATCACTCCCCAGAGAAGTCTTCCGCTGAGGCGGGGTAATCATTCATCCTACAGAGTAGCTTATGAAGCCCCGGCCCCGCCAGCGGCTGGGGCTGCTGGCGGTTCCGGCCGGGGCGGGAACCAACACATTGCTAGCCGCCTTCGCCAGCCGCTGTATCTTTGTTTGAGCCCGCAACTCCTTCAACTGCATTTCGCTATGGCCCCCATCACCTCCCTCTCGCAGCTTGACCCCAACGGCGTGTACACCTACGCCGATTACCTGACGTGGCGCTTTGATGAGTTCGTGGAGCTGATAAAGGGCAAGGTGTTGCGGCCGATGGCCGGGGCCAGTCGCCGCCACCAGCAGGTGTCGCGGCGCCTGGGCTTTGCGATTGATAGCCATTTGCGGCGCAGCCCCTGCGAGCTGTATTACGCGCCTTTTGACGTGCGCCTCACACGCAACGCCGGCGCAGGCGATGCACAGGTGCAGACCGTGGTGCAGCCCGACCTTATGGTGGTGTGCGACCCCACCAAGCTGGACGAGCGCGGCTGCGTGGGGGCCCCGGACTGGATTATCGAAATCGTGTCGCCCGGCAACCTCAAGCACGACACCAAAACGAAGTTCGACCTCTACGAGGAAAACGGGGTGCGCGAATACTGGGTGGTGTTTCCCGGCGAGCAAACCGTGCTGGCCTATGTGCTGGACGCGCACGGCCGCTACGAGGTGGCCGGCGAGTACGCCGCACCCGGCCCCATGCCCGTCACGGTGCTGCCCGGGCTGGCCGTGGAATGGAGCGAAGTGTTTGACGCGGCGGTGTAAAAATCTCGGGCCGCAGAATCAGCAGCGTTTAGATACGGCGGGCTTTTCGGGGCCGCGCCCGGCGTTGGGGTTCTTGGCGGAGATGGATTTCAGGAAGTCAAACATTGCCGGGGCGTGGGCAAGGTTGGGGCCGGGTTTGGGGGGCGGCCGTTTTGGCAGGGGGCGGGGTGGGCTTATTATAGCAGCTTGATAGCTGCTTAGTTTTGAGGCCCTGCTAGTAGTTTACCAAGAGGGTTTAATTAGTTTCGATTATTTAGGTGCTAAAGATGTGATGATGTCACCAAACACGTCGCTCACTTGGGGATACTCTCGCGTGGAGGGGTTTAAAGCGGAAAATTCCATCTGTGCGAGAAGGCTATCTTGTTGGATAAACACTGCCGTTGAACGCATCACAGGCGTTTGCATTGGCAACTCGTAGTCGAGTATTCTTATCGACAAGCGGTTGACCGTGGTGTCGTGGGCCATTACCACCCGGACGCGGCCGTAGCGTCGCTGCAAGGTGGCCACCAAGGTGTCGCTCCATTGCCGAAGGGACATAACTTGCCCGTACGGTGTGTATCGAATGAAGAAATTTTCGCCATAGGCCACGTCGGTGGCGGTCGCATTTTCAAAGCCATACGCTTGCGGCACGCCATTGAGCGAATTTAACTTGCTAACATCTACCGGCCGCCATGTTTTCGGCACTTGAAGCGTTAGCGGGCCGGTTTCGTAGCTGTCAACGGCTGCGGACGTTTGTTCTGCAGTCGTGGGCGTGGGCGGGGAACAAGCGTCCAACACGAAGCAACAGCCGACCAATGCCAAGAAATTTGTAGGGTTCATGAAATAAGTTTAGGGGTCGACGGGCCAGCCTGTTTGCCTTAACCCTTGCGGGCTGCCCAAAAGCTTGCAATGGACGTTTAGGAAAACGGTGGGTTTTCTAAAGACGTCTAAATTACTGCCTGAAAACTACTCTCCGTCAGCGCGCGTCTGCGAGGGGTCCCCATTCATCCAACAGAGTAGCTTAAGCAGCCCCCGCCCCGCCAGCGGCTAGGGCTGCTGGCGGGGCCGGCTGGGAACCTCGGCCGGGCCGTGCCACGAGTCGTACGGCTCACGCCCGCTCGGCTACCAGCCGGTACAGGTCCTGGGCATTTTCAAAGGCGGCGCCCATGGTATTGTTGAAGTAGGCATACACGTCTTTCCCTTCCTGGAGGTAGTCGTGTATCTGCTCGGCCGTGTCGTGCAGAAAGTCGCGCTCGTAGGACTCACGGTAGTTTCCCTTGGGGCCGTGGAAGCGCATATACACAAAGTCGGTCCCCTCGTTGAGTTGGGCGTTTCGGGCGGGGCCTTTGTCGTGCAGCAAGAGGCTGGCGCCGTGGTGGTCCAGCATGTCAAATGCATCATCGGTATACCAGCTGGGGTGGCGAAACTCCACCGCTTGGCGCCACTCGCGGGCGGGGTCGGCCGCGGCAAGCGCAGCCAGGAGGGTACTGACCGCCTGTAGCTGGCGAATGGTGTTGCTGGGCGGGAACTGAATGAGCAGGCAACCCTTTTTAGGCCCCAGCTCCCGGGCGGCCTCCAGAAAGCGGGCAATGCCGGAGAGGTCCTCGGCCAGTGGCCTGGCGTGGGTGATATCGCGCCACAGCTTGAGGGTAAAGGCAAAGTCAGGGCCGGTTTCCGCAGCCCAGGCCGCAAAGGTTTTGGGCTGCGGAATGCGGTAGAAGGTGCTGTTAATCTCCACCGAGTTGAACAGGGTGGCGTAGTAGGTGAGGCGGCTCGTGGCCTGGTAGGCTTCCGGAAAGGTGGCCTTGGGGCCGGGCACGACGATGCCGCTGGTGCCGGTGCGCAGGGTGCCAAGATGGGCGGGCATGGGAAAGGGGTTGTGCGGGAGTATCGGGGGTCTAACGGGCCGCGCGGCACCGGCGTTTTGCCCCGGGCGCACCGGCATCTGCCCCGCGGCTACTTAACTTGTGGGCTCGTGTTTGCCATCAACGTAGTTACTTATCCTTTCCCGTTGTGCCACGTGTTTTCTCGTTGTTGCGTTTTTTAAGCGTGGTGCTTTTGCTGCCCGCAGCGGCGGTGGCCCAGCAGCTGCCTACCTCGGCGCCGCCGACAACCTATCGGGTGGGCGACGCGCGCGCCATGCTCTACCGCACCGCCGCCGACACGGCCCGGCCATCCAGCTTCTCGCTGGCCCCGCACGAAGAAGTGAGCGTGGTGGGGCAGCTTTCGCCACGCTGGCTGGTCGTGAAGCGCACCGGCTTCGCCTATCTGGTAGCCTTCGACAAGCTGGTGGAACCGGCCACGGCCCTGGCGGGCCCCAACGCCCCCAAGCCTCACCTGGCCGATGGCACGCCCCTACCCCTCGACCCCGAAGCCCAACAGGTAACCTACCAGGGTGTAGTGGAGGTGCCCGGCGTGAGCAAGGATGCGCTCTACGACCGGGCGCTGGAATAAATGGCCAAAACCTACCAGTCGGCCAACGACGTGGTGCAGATTAAGGACAAGGAGCAGGGCAAGCTGCTGGCGAAAGGGGGCATTCTGTTTTTCAACGACAACAAGGTGCCCGTGGGCTTCGTGGTGCATACCCAAACCATTTACCTGAAGGACGGGCGCTACAAGTACCTACCTCATGACCGGCTTCAAGCACCAGAACACCGTGGCCACCGGCTATGGCCCGCGCGATGGCTCGATGGGCCCGCTGGAGCAGGCCACGCCTCCTGCCGGTTTCCGCGACAAGCTGTGGTATGAGATGCTGCAAAGCACCCACAACAAGGTGCAGGCCATGATTGCCGGGCTCGAAAAAGCGATGCAGGCCAAAGGCAGCGACCCCAGCAAGTTTTAGCGGCGGCCGCACGCAGCCTGGCTGGCCGTGGCGCTGGCCGGCAATACCGACGCGAGGGTGATGCCGGCAGGCCGCCGCAGCCGTAACTTGCAAACTCGTTTGACTCGCTGTTTTCATTCTTCCGGTCCTTTCCCTCCGCTTCCGTCGTGTCCCGCGTTTTCTCTTCGTTGACTTTGCTGGCGGCCGTGCTGGGCCTGGCCGGCGCCTCCCCCGCCGCGGCCCAGGCCCTGAAAGCCACCTTGCCGCCCACCGAATTTGAAGTCGGCTTTAAGGCGCCGCTGTTTCGGAGCCTGAGCGACACGACCAAAGGGCCGGAGCTATTTCTGCCCGCGGGGGCGAAGGTGCCGGTGGTGGGCTTCTGGTCGGCGCGCTGGGCCACGGTGAGCCAAGGCGGCTACCTGTACGCCGTGCCGGCCCAGCGGCTGAAGAATTTTGATGTAAACGCCCTGCCCAAGCCCGCATTGCCCAAACCGGAGGAAGTTGCCCCGGTGCTGCCCCTCGACCCCGCCACCAAGCTGGTGACCTACGAGGCCGTGGTGGAAGTGCCCGGCGCCAGCAAAGACCAGCTCTACGACCGGGCGCTGGAATGGATGGCCAAAACCTACCAGTCGGCCAACGACGTGGTGCAGATTAAGGATAAGGAGCAGGGCAAGCTGCTGGCCAAGGGCGGCATCCTCTACGTGTACAACAAGCAGCCCGCGGGCTACGTCATCCACACCCAAACCATTTACGTGAAGGATGGCCGCTACAAATATGTGATGACCGGCTTCAAGCACCAGTACATTTCGGTGCTGCTGCCCGGGGGGCGCGACGGCTCGATGGGCCCCCTGGAGCAAACCGAGCCGCCCAAGGGCTTCAAGAAAAAAGCCTGGTACGACATGCTGGCCGGCACCGACGCCAAGGTGAAGGCCATGATTGCCGACCTGCAACAAGCCATGCTGGCCCAGGGCCGCGACCCCAGCAAGTTCTAAGCCGGTCATATTTCGTCGTTGCCGCCGCTGCCTTATGCGAACCCGTTTGCGCCGCCACGCCCGGCGGATAAGATTGTATACCAGGAAACGCTGTTCGGCTACAAAGCATACTTCTGGACGTTTCTGGACCTGGGGCTGATTAGACTGCTGAACCGCGGGCGCCTGCCGGCCGATGGCCCGCTGCTCATCGGCTAGTCCGGGGCGTCGGCGGTACTCATCTACGGGGTCATCAACAGCCCGCTGACGCAGCCGCGCAACCTGCTGGGTGGGCATGTGCAGCGCCCTCATCGGCGTCATGATGCAGCGCTGGCTGCCGCACGAGGCCTGGCTGGCGGGCGCGCTGGCCGTGGCGCTGGCCATTGTGGGCATGCAAATCACCAAAACGCTGCACCCGCCCGGTGGGGCCACGGCGCTCTTTGTCGTCATTGGCTCGCCGCAGTTCAAGGCGCTGGGCTACGGCTACGTGCTGGCACCCGTGCTCGTGAACGCGCTACTGCTGTTGCTGGTGGCGCTGGTGTTGAATAACCTCACGCCCACGCGGCACTACCCGGCCAACCGGTACTGGTACCGGGTGTGGCGCCGTCGCTACCACGAATAGGCCCGGCGGGCGGGGGCTAGGCGCCGCGGCGCGACCATTCCTGCCGACCTTTGCGGCTCCCATGCCCGCACCCCCCGCTCCCGCTTCCCGCCCCTACTCTGCCGGCTTCTGGCTGATAATTGCAAAAACTGTGTTAAAACACTGATTTCGCACTTTGTCACTAAATCAGTGGCAAAAAGGGTGGCAAACTATCCCTCTTTTAGGTATTTCTGTACCGTCCCTACCGACACACCGGTGGCATCGGCAATCTTCCGCCGGCTGAGCCCTTCAGCGCCAAGCCGCTTCACTTCAGCTACCACATCGCCTCCAGTGGCCCGCCGGCCGTGTACGTACTCCTCCCCTGCAGCTTCGACCTGAGCGCGCTTGCGGGCCTGGCCCAGCCGCACGTTCTCCGAGTGGCGCTGGTTGCGGTAGCCAGCAGCCCAAGCAATAATCGATTTGAAGAGGCTGGCCATGGGGCCGGTCGTATTCAGGGCCGGCTCGCAGTAGCTCCAGAACTGTACCCCTGCCTGCTCCAGCGCGGCCGTGTGCTCAAACACCTTCTCGATGCCCTCACTACTGAAGCGGTCGAGGGCGAACACGCGCACCAGGTCGAAGCGCCGGCGCCCGGCATCCTTCATCATTTCCTGAAAGGCCCGGCGGTTGGAACTACCACCCGACTTCTCGTCGACGTACTCCTTTATAATAATATCGCCGGCGCGCTCGGCTTCGCGGCGCAGCAGCACCAGTTGGTTCTCTGGGTTCTGGTCTTTGTCGCTAGTCGACACGCGGGCGTAAAGGGCGACTCTCATACTCAAATTTACTCTCCGAAAACGGCTGCTTGTCGGAGATTACCGAGTTTATGAAACTCATAGCTTTCGTACGTTCCGTAAACTTCGAATCTTAGACCAGTTTCTTAAACACACTAAATGCCTCAGCGGCCTTATTGGCCATCTTTTGTAAAGGCGCTGGAGATGTTTAGCAAACTGAGAGTTTAGGTGGTTGAGAGGCCCCCGCCTGCCGCTGGGACGGACACGAGTGGGGCCTCGCCTGGCCGGCGTCCAAGAGGCACACGTTGGCGTTGGGCTCAGGCCCGCCGGGATACCTCGAGCATAGTGCCATCGGCATCTTTCTCAAGCAAGACGTCCAGAACATTCGCGTGCAAGGAGCCGAAGGGCGGGGTTGATTGTTGAAAAAACAGCCCTTTTGCCGCCACGAATTGGGGCCACGTGAAAACAGGCTTCGGCGCGAAGACATTCAGGTGTAGAAAATACTCCCACAGCTGGAAGATGAAATCGAGCGTGGCGTCATTAAACGGCAGCGCGCCACAGCCATGAAACCGGGTGTGGTCGACGCGGGAAACGACCGCATAGTGCCCATGCTGCTGAAAGTAGGCCGGCACGTACCCGCGCAAAAACGCGAGGTCCTCGGACGAAGTGAACGATTGCTCCCGAATGCCGGAGAAGAACAAGGGCTGCCCGGGCGAGAAGAGGCCTTGCAACAGCTTCCGCAGGGCCGCCACGTCTTGGGGGTCGTAGGTGTCGATGTCGAAGAAGCGTCGGATTTCAACGGCCTTTTCCTGTCGGACGAAGCTTTTCATGCCGTGTGGTTGCAAGGATGGAGTGAGGAAGATAGCGCACCCCGCCAGGTCAGTTGTCTGCTGCTAGCCGATGCTTCACGCTCGGGCCGTACAGACAGGAAGTTATTCCAAAATATAGGTCCGTGTGCTCGTTCACGAGAAGGGTGGTTTTTCTGAAAGATATAGTGTTCAAATTACTCTCCGAAAAAAGGCCCCGAAAAACAGCGTTTTCGGGGCCTTCAGGCGGGTTGCTAAAAGTGTTCAAAAAGGAACTCTAATTTGAACGCGATAAGCGAGCGTTAATTTGAACCACCGTTTAAGTAAACAAGCTGTATCATTGGGGATGACTAAATGCTGCTGGCACATTCGCTACGGGCTCTTCTTTCTTTGGGGCCTGCTAGAAGCTCACCAGGCGGCTGCCAGTGGAAAGTCCGCGTCATGTCGTCATTTTCAAGCACTAGCTGACACGCTCCCCGGGGAGGTGCGACGCTTCTATAAAAACGGCCAGTTGCTTGAACGCTACCGGCTGGTCAACGGGCTGTTTGAAGGCGCCCGCGTTATATACTACCCCTCCGGGCGCGTGGACAGCGAAATGACCTTTCGGGCGGGCCGGCCCGATGGCTTATTCAGGGCCTACGACAAACAGGGGCGCTTGGAGCGAGAAATCAGTTATGTGGACGGCGTCTTGGATGGCCCGTGGGTCTTTTACGACCATGGCGCAAAATCCATTCAGGCCGCGTTTCGAAACGGAAAACTCGAAGGACGGTACGCCACGTTCTTCTCCACTGGGGAGCTGCAGGTGCAGGCGCAATACCACTTCGGACGCTTGGCATCGAAGGTGTCCGTCTATACCAAAGAAGGGCAATTGGTAAACGAAGAGGTGCCTAACGCGGCCGGAGACCGGGTGGTAACGGTGCTGACCTACGACAAGGCCGGCCGTCTCAAACGCGCGAAGACGGTCGATTACGCTCCTTTGGGAACCTACTTACACCCCGCCTACATGGGAGGGGACTTGGGCGGGAAGCTGTAATCTCTACTAATACGCTCGGTTTAATGAACTCCAGCAGCACCCCGATTTTAGGAGGCACGCAAGCTACTACAGCACGTGACGAGTTTAAGAAACCCGTCTACGATTCAAAGTTTACGAAATGCGCCTAGGGCATGAGTTTCGTAAACTCACTAATACAGGTACAAATCGGTTTTAGGGCAGTTTTCGGTTAGGCCCGGATGCCGTTCTCCAGCTTGACCTGCTTGCGCTCGGCCAGTTCGTCTTCGACCTCGCCGGTGTGCAGGTACACACTCAGGCGCGTCTGCCACTCCTTCACGTCGGCCAGCTGCTCGGTCTGCCGCTTCGCCTGCTCGAGCAGCTGCACCAGCACGGCGTAGGTAAGGTCGCCGTCGGTCGTCGGCGCGGCACTGGCCGCCGGCAGC
>NZ_BAAGZM010000054.1:0-13734 GCF_054778495.1 Hymenobacter agri | reverse complement strand
GTATCGGCCCCGCAGGCCCGCGCTATGGCGCACTATGGCGTCGATGCCCCGGAAGCCGGCGCTGCCGATACCCCCAATCCCGAAGCGCTGCCCGCCGACGAGCACATTGCCAGCGCCAACCCGGCCCCCATTGCCGACCCCGAAACGCTGAGTGCCCCCACCGCTGAAACGGTGGAAGACCAGGCCTCCGAATTGCCGGTAGTGCCCCTGCACGCTGCCGCCGAGCTTGAATCGGCTCCCGAAAGCGTGGCCGCGCTGCCCACTTCTTCGGAAACGCCCCTGGCAGCCGAAGAAGCCGCCGCGCCGGCCGAAATGCCCGACTTTGCCGGCCTCGACCTGCCTGCCCAGGCTAACTACCTGGTGGAGCTGCTGCGTCGCCCCGACGCCCGCGCCAACCGCAAGCAGATTCAGGACCTTACCCGCCAATACGAAGCCAACGTGGGCCAGGCCCGCACCGCCGCCCGCGAGAAATTCGCTGCCGGGGGCGAGGGCGCCGAAGCCTTTGCCTTCCAGCAGCCCGAAGGTCAGCAGGAGCTCAACAAGGCTCTGCAGGAATTCCGCGAGAACCGCGCCAAAGATGCCAAGGCCGAAGACGCCAGCCGCGCCGATAACCTGACCAAGAAAAAGGCCCTGCTCGACCAGCTGCGCACGCTGGTGGAAGCCGCCGAAACCAAGGACAGCTCGTCCAGGCTGAAAGCGCTGCAGGCCGAGTGGAAAGCCACCGGCGCCGTGCCACAAACCGACAGCCAGTCGATTTGGGATACTTACCACGGCCTGCTCGACATCTACTACAGCAAGCAGGGGCAGTTCCTGCAGATGAAGGACCTTGACCGCCGGCGCAACCTGGAGGCCAAAGAGGCCCTCATCAAGCGCGCCGAAGCCTTGGCCACGGCTCCCGGCATCAACAAAGCCCTCGACGAGCTGACCAAGCTGCACGAAGACTGGAAGAACATCGGCCCCGTGCCCAACGACCAGCGCGAGCCGCTGTGGCAGCGTTTCATTGCTGCGTCCGACGTGCTGCACCAGCGCCGCAAGGAGTTTGCCGACCAGCGCTCGGTAGTTGAAAAAGCCAACCTGGTAGTGAAGCAGGCGCTGTTGGAGCGTGTACTGCCCTTCGCCACATTCGAGACGGACCGCGTGAACCTGTGGCGCTCGAAAACTGACGAGCTGCAGGAAATCAAAACCGAGTGGGAAGCCGCCGGCCTCGTGCCCCGCGCGCAGGCCGATGCCCTGAACAAGCAGTACTGGGCTGCCTACAAGGCTTTCTTCAACCGCAAAAACGACTTCTTCAAAGCCCTCGACAACGAGAAATCGGCCAACGTGAAAGCCAAGCAGGCACTCATCGACCAGGCCGAAGAAGCGCAGAACAACCCCGACCAGGACGCCGCCCGCCAGGCCATCATCCGGGTGCAGAAAGAGTGGAAGGAAGTGGGCCGCGTGCCCGACAAGCTGGCCGATAAGCTCTGGCACCGTTTCCGCGCCGCTTGTGATGCCGTGTTTGAGCGTCCCAAGCAGGAGTTCCGTCAGCGCGAAGAGAAGGTGCAGCAGGCTTCGGCCGAGCAAACCGCCCATCTCGAAAAAGTAGCCGGGCAGGTTGCCGCCCTCTCGGCCGAGAATCCGGGTTCGCTGGAAGGCTTCCGCGCCATCCTGGCCGATTGGTCGACCGCATTTGACGCCAATGATGCCGAGCCCAACCGCGGCACCGGCGACGCCAGTGAAGAGCAACTCCTGAAACTACTGGGCAAGTACCTCGACCAGGTGCCCGGCCTCAGCTACGACGACCGTACCAGCCTGCTGTTCCAAACCGAAGTGGCCCGCCTCAAAGCCCGTCCGCACGCCCAGCAGCAGCTTACCCGCAAGGAAATGGCGCTGCGTAAGGAAATCAACGAGCTGGAGAACGACGCCGCCACGCTTCAAACCAACCTCGACTTCTTTGCCCGCTCCAAAAATGCCTCGCAGCTGCGCGAGGAATACCAGGGCCGAATCGCCGAAGGCCAGAAGCGCATCGATGCGTTGAAAAAACAGCTGAAAATGGTGCGCAGCTAAGCTGCTTACTTTCAGCTCAAAAAAGGCCCCGCGCTACCGCGCGGGGCCTTTTTTTTCTACAAAGACGGAAAAAAACGGCGCGGGCTATGTAGTTTTGTCCCATCAACTCGCCGCCTTAGCTCAGTTGGTAGAGCTTCTGACTTGTAATCAGAGGGTCGTTGGTTCGAGTCCGACAGGCGGCTCCAGTTCGTAAAAAAGCCCCGTTGCAGCACTGCAACGGGGCTTTTTATTTCCAGTAGAGGGGTTTTTTGCCTAGGCTAGCACGAGGTGGTAGACGGGCAGAATCACGAACTCGCGGCACTTAATCATGATTTCGGGGTTTTCGTGCACCCATTCCAGCGCGTCTTTTTCGCTGTCGAATTCGTGGTTTTGTTCGCCCTGGATGTGCTTATAAGTCCACATCGAGCCGTGGTCGTGCACGTTAGCTTCGAAGCTGAGTTTAAAAATGCGAAATTTGGTGAGGAGCTTGGTTTCCATGAGGGCAAACGTAAGTAAAGGGGAAGTTGAATACTACGGGAATTTGGCGCCGCCGTTAGGGTTGGCGGCGGTTTTTAGGAGTTATTTGGGTTGCCAGCTCAGGCAGAGGCCGGCGCCGCCGGCGGGCGTCCAGAGCGGTACGAAGCTGGTTTCGCCCATGCCGCGGCCGGTGGGCTTGCGGCCCCAGCGGTTGCGGTGGCTGAGGTAGGCGAGGTGGGCTGAGAGGATGCCGAAGCCGGCGCCGGCCACCACGTCGGATTGCCAGTGCTTGTCGTTTATCATGCGGAAAGCGGCCACGCTGGTGGCCAGCGTGTAGGCCCCGATGCCGTACCACTGGCTTTTGTCGCGAAACTCGGTATGCACGATGCTGGCCGCCAGAAACGCCTGTGCCGTGTGCCCCGACGGAAACGAGAGGTTGTCGGAGCCATCGGGGCGTTGCACGTGCGTCAGGGTTTTCACGATGTACACCGAGCCCAGCATAATGGCCTCGCTTTTCAGCACGACCAGCCCCAGGTTCAGCCGGTCGTTTTTCGATTCGACGCCGGCCAGCAGGACGGCCGGAATCTCGAGGTAGGGAGCCCACTGCAAATAGTCGTCGATGTGGTTGCGATAGTTGCCAAATACGTGCCGCACGTCGTTGTGCAGGTCGTAGGAGCTGTACAGGCCGTGGCCGTTGATGGTGCTGGCCCCGTAGCCGATGAGCAGCGCCGGCACAATGGTAGCCCGGAAGCCCTTGCTTTGGAAAAACGGCTTTTTCGCGCCGGCTGATACGCCGGCGGGGTTCTGATACTTGTGCGTGGTATCGGAGGGAGTGGGCGACTGCGCGGCCACGGAAAGCGGCAGGAGCAGGGCCGCGAGGGCCGAGTAACGGGAGGGCATACCGAAGGGAACTGAGAGCGAAAGTGCGAAGAAACGGCGGGCTACATGAAAATCAGATTTAGGAAGTAGCTATTGCTTACCCAAGCGCCTTTCCCGTCGTACGTATCCCGCAGTTCTCTGCAACTTTCAATTTTCTAACCTTTGCTCCATGACTCGTTTTATCCGTTCATCTGCCTTGTTACTTGTTTTGCTAGTGGGCAGCAGCAGCTTTTCCGGCTGCGGCTACGTGCGCTACCTCATTCCCCTCAACCCCACGGCGGCTTCAGAAACCACGCCGCCCACGCACGCCGGCTGGAACACGCTGCTGAAACAGTACGTGAACGAGCGCGGCCTCGTGAACTACCGCGGCCTGCGCGCCGACAGTGCCGCGCTCAATACCTACCTGCAGGAACTGGCAACGCATATGCCCAGCAAGAGCTGGACGGAGGCCGACCGGCTGGCTTACTGGCTCAATGCCTACAATGCCTACACGGTGCAACTCATCATCCGGAATTATCCGGTGAAGAGTATCAAAGACCTGGGCGGCGACAAAATATTTGTGAATACCCCTTGGGATAAGCACTTCATTCATCTCGGCGGCGAGGCGTATTCGCTAAACGATATCGAGCACCGCATCATCCGCAAAAAGTTTAAGGACAACCGCATTCACCTGGCGCTGGTCTGCGCGGCCATGTCGTGCCCGCGGCTGCGCAACGAAGCCTACGTGGGCTCCCGCCTCAGCGCGCAGCTCGACGACCAGGGGCATGACTTCGTGAACAACCCGGCCAAAAACAAGCTTACTCCGCCCGACAAGCCGCAGGTTTCGTCGATTTTCAATTTCTACCCGAAGGACTTCACCAAAAATGGCAGCAAGTCGGTGCAGGAATTCATTAACCGCTACGCCGATACCAAAATTAAGCCCGACGCCACGCTCTCATACCTGACGTATAACTGGGCCCTGAATGAGCAATAATGCCCGGTAACGGCTACTTTTGCCCGTCTCGCAGGCGGCCGCTGCTTCGGTAGCGGCCGCTTTTTCTTTGCTAACCATTTGCGCCGAACTGACCGGCTTCCGCTTATGACGAACGACCTGATTGCGGCCACCGCCGCCCACATGGAAAAGCTGTTTTCGGGCGAAGGCAGCGGGCACGACTGGGCCCACATTCGCCGGGTGTGGCTGATGGCCCGCCGCTTGGCTACCGCCTCGCCCGGCGCCGATACCACCGTGACCGAGCTGGCCGCGCTGCTGCACGACATTGCCGACTGGAAGTTTCACGAGGGCGACTACGAAGCCGGCCCCCGCGCCGCGCGCGCCTGGCTGCATAGTCAGGGTGCCGACGAAAACCTCATCCAGCGCGTTGAAACGGTGATTCGCGAAGTGTCTTTCAAGGGCCTGGGGGTGGCCACGCCGGTGTCGTCGCTCGAAGCTGCGTTGGTGCAGGATGCCGACCGGCTCGATGCCATCGGGGCCGTGGGCATTGCGCGGGCCTTCGCCTACGGCGGCCACAAGGGCCGCCCGTTGCACGACCCCGCCGTGCCGCCCGTGGTGCACGACTCCTTCGCCAGCTACCAGAAAAACACCGCGCCCACCATCAACCACTTCTACGAGAAGCTGCTGCACCTCCAGGACCGGCTCAATACCGACGCTGCCCGTGCCGTGGCCGCCGGCCGTCACGCCTACATGGAGGATTTTGTGGCCCGGTTCCTGGCCGAGTGGGATGGCGAAGCCTAGCCGGCGGGCTGGGCCGCGCGCCCGTACCTTTGCCGCTATGAAGCCGTTTTTCCGTTTGCTGCCCTTGTTGCTGGTGGTGCTGGCCAGCTGCCGCACCTGCCCCATTGATACCTGCCACGTGCGCAAGCAACATTTTCACAACGGCATCAAGTACCGCGGCCAGCCGCTCTGGAAAAAGCAGAACCCGGCCATCGGCGAGAAAATCAAAACGCACAAGGATAAAGGCTTTGCCCCGAACAATGACCGCAGCAAAAGCCTGAAATAGGCGACTTTCGGCCGGGCCGCGCGGACGGCCGCAGTTGGTTGCAAATTGTCTGTTTACGGGGTGGAGCCGGTGGGAGAGGAGCCCGCCGAAAGTACGCCCAGAATGCCTCAAAAAAGGCCGCTACGCTTGTCGTTGCGGCCTTTTTGTTGTATCTTCGCGTGCACATAAAGAACCATTCACCGTGCGGCTTTTAGGCCCCTTCATTGGGATTTTATCAGCCGCCTAGCAACCCCCTCAATGGCGGAAGGCGAAAAAATCATTCCGATTAACATCGAAGACGAGATGCGCGGCGCGTACATCGACTACTCGATGTCGGTTATCATCTCCCGGGCCCTGCCCGACGTGCGCGATGGCCTGAAACCCGTGCACCGCCGCGTGCTCTACGGCATGAGCGAGCTGGGCGTGGGCTACAACAAATCCTACAAAAAATCGGCCCGTATCGTGGGCGAGGTGCTGGGTAAATACCACCCGCACGGCGACAGCTCGGTGTATGACACTATGGTGCGCATGGCCCAGGACTGGAGCCTGCGCTACCCGCTCGTGGACGGCCAGGGTAACTTCGGCTCGGTCGACGGCGACTCGCCGGCCGCTATGCGCTACACCGAAGCCCGCCTCAAGCGCCTGGCCGACGAAATGCTCGGCGACCTCGACAAAGACACGGTTGACTTTCAGCCCAACTTCGACGACTCGTTGGAAGAGCCCAGTGTGCTGCCCGCCAAATTCCCGAACCTGCTGGTGAACGGCACGTCGGGTATTGCCGTGGGCATGGCCACCAACATGGCTCCCCATAACATGACGGAAGTCGTGAATGGCATCATCGCCTACCTCGACAATCCCGACATCACCGTGGCCGAGCTGATGCAATATGTGACGGCCCCCGACTTCCCTACGGGCGGTATCATCTACGGCTACGAGGGCGTGAAGCAGGCCTTCGAAACCGGCCGCGGCCGCATTGTGATGCGCGCTAAAGCCACGTTCGAAACGTCGAAAACCGGCAAGGAGCAAATCGTCGTCACCGAAATTCCCTACATGGTGAACAAGGCGTCGATGATTGAGAAGACCGCCGCGCTCATTAACGACAAGAAGATTGAGGGCATCGCCGACCTGCGCGACGAGTCGGACCGCGACGGCATGCGCATCGTGTACGACCTCAAACGCGACGCCATGCCCAGCGTGGTGCTCAACAACCTCTACAAATACACGCAGCTGCAAAGCTCGTTCGGCGTCAACAACGTGTGCCTCGTGAAGGGTCGCCCCATGACGCTGAACCTGCAGCAGCTCATCCAGTACTTCGTGGAGCACCGCGCCGAGGTTATCGTGCGCCGCACCAAGTACGAGCTGGCCGAAGCGCAGAAGCGCGCCCATATCCTCGAAGGCCTGCTCATTGCCCTCGACCACCTCGACGAAGTTATTGCGCTCATTCGCGGCTCGCGCGACCCCGAGGTGGCCCGCGGTCAGCTCATCGAGCGTTTCGCGCTGAGCGAGGTGCAGGCCCGTGCCATTCTCGACATGCGCCTGCAGCGCCTCACCGGCCTGGAGCGCGATAAGATTGTGGCTGAGTACAACGAGCTGATGAAGCTCATCGACTACCTGAAGTCGGTGCTGGAATCGGAGGTATTGCAGCGCGGCATTATCAAAACCGAGCTCGAAGACATACGCGAGCGGTACGGCGATGCCCGTCGCACCGAAATCAACTACCAGGGCGGTGATTTCTCGACCGAGGACATGATTGCCGACGAGGCGATGGTTATCACCATCTCGCGCGAAGGCTACATCAAGCGTACCAATCTCGACGAATATCGCGCCCAGGGCCGCGGCGGCGCGGGCTCACGCGGTGCTACCTCGAAAAAGGACGACTTCACCGAGCACCTGTTCGTAGCTACCACGCACGAGTACCTGCTGTTCTTTACTGAGCTAGGGCGCGTATTCTGGCTGAAGGTGTACGAAGTGCCGGAAGGAGGGAAGACTATCAAAGGCCTGCCCATTCAGAACCTCATCGAGATTCCGCGCGAAGACAAGGTGCGGTCCGTGGTGAACGTGCGCGGCCTGAAAGACCCGGACTACCTCGAAAACACTTACCTGATGTTCTGCACCGAGCAGGGCACGGTGAAGAAAACCCCGCTCGAAGCCTACTCGCGCCCCCGCACGGCGGGCATCAACGCCATCACCATCAACGAAGGCGACCGCATTCTCGACGTGCAGCTGCTGGCGCCGAACGCGGAGGTGATTCTGGCCTCGCGCACCGGCCGCGCCGTGCGCTTCAATGAGCGCGAAGCTCGCTCGATGGGCCGCGCGGCCGCTGGCGTACGCGGCATCCGGCTCGAAGATGTACCCGGCAACCGCGTGGTGGGCATGGTCTGCGTATCGGACCCCACGCAGGAGCTACTGGTGGTGAGCGAAAACGGCTTCGGCAAACGCAGCCAGCTCGATGAGTACCGCGTGACCAAGCGCGGTGGCAAAGGCGTGCGGGCCATGAAGATTACTGAGAAAACCGGTAACCTGGTGGCCATCAAAGACGTGAACGATGCTGATGACCTGATGATTATCAACAAGTCGGGTATCACCATTCGTCTGCGCATTAGTGATTTGCGCACCATTGGCCGTGCCACGCAAGGTGTGCGCCTGATTAAAATCAGTGGCAACGACGAAATTTCGTCGGTCGCTAAAGTTGAAGCCGAAGACAAGGAAGAAGCCGAAACCACGGCCGTATTGGCCGGTGAAACAGGGGAGGCCCTGGCCGAAAATGGTGCGCCTATCACGCATGCTGCCCTGGCTACCGATGCGGATGATGAGGACGACACTGACGACCTCGAAGAGGACGATGAGGACCTTGATGAGGATGATGACGAGGCTGATTCGGACGAATAAACCGATTTGGCATAGTTGCTGAAATAGGAGCGGGGCGGTCCATTTGGGCCGCCCCGTTTATTTTTGATGAACCCAAGGGCCCGATTCGGCGTTTTTGGGCCGATTAACGGAGCAACATTTCTCACGCTTTTTCCTTTTTTTTACGCAGTATTCAGCTTAAAAGGCACGCATCTTGCGTGGTGACTTGGCTTTAACCTGCACATTCCTAACCTCATGAAGAAGACTTTTTTGACGCTTGCTGCCGCTGCTACGTTGGCCACTGGGGCACCCCTGATGGTTTCGGCCCAAACGTCGGCCGTCACGAATGCCATCCTGAATCAGCGCACCGGCCTGCTCGATAAAGCCCGCGTCGATATCGACAAAGCCATTGTGAACGAAAAAACCAGCGGCAAAGCCAAAACCTGGTTTACCCGCGGGCAGATTTACGAGGGCATGATGGAAAGCCCGATTTATAGCAAGCAACTGCAGCCAGGCGAAGGTTTGCAGAAGGCCTACGAATCCTATAATAAAACCATTGAGCTAGATACCAAAGACGGTGAATTCGGTAAGCAGGCCGTGCCCCGTCTCGACGGTCT
This sequence comes from Hymenobacter agri, assembly GCF_054778495.1. Classification (NCBI taxonomy): domain Bacteria; kingdom Pseudomonadati; phylum Bacteroidota; class Cytophagia; order Cytophagales; family Hymenobacteraceae; genus Hymenobacter; species Hymenobacter agri. Next base: position 4,913 of record NZ_BAAGZM010000054.1, on the reverse strand, counting down.
TTACGGTCGCGCGTTCAACGATGCCGTGAATAGCTATAATGCCAAGGACTACGATAAGGCCATTGGCAGCTACAAGCTGGCATCCCAAATTAAGCCTCAGGATACGACGGCCGTTCTGTATTCTGCTTATGCATACGAAGCCAAGCAGGACTACGCCGGTGCTAAAGCCAGCTACAATCAACTACTGGGCATGAACTACAAGTCGGCGGCTTTGTACAACCGTCTGCTTCAGATTGCCCGTCAGCAGAACGACAATGCCGAAGCCTCGAAGGTGTTGCAGCAGGCGCTGGTAGCTTATCCGAACAACAAGAACTTCATGCTCGAAGACTTGAATGCATCGTTGGCTGGTGGTAAGGGGGAAGATGCGATTGCTAAAATCAATAAAACGATTGCAGCTGACCCAACCAATTCTAACCTGTATGCAGTGCGCGGCTCGCTGTACGACCAACAGAAAAAAACAGACTTGGCGGTCGCTGATTACCGCAAAGCTGTTGAGCTTGACCCCAAGAACTTCGACGCTCAGTTTAACCTCGGTGTCTACAATTACAACAAGGCTGCTGATGCGTATACGAAAGCCAGTAAGATGGACCTGAAGACGTACAATGTATCAGGCCGCAAGTTGGAGGGCGAGGGTAAAAAGTACTTTGAAGCCGCTATTCCATACTTCGAGCGCGCTTTGGAATTGCAGCCGAATGACAGGAATACGCTGACCTCCCTCAAGAAGATTTATTTCCGTTTGGGTCGCACTGCCGATTCAGAGCGTCTACAGGCTCGGCTTGATGCTTTGGATAAGAAATAATTCTCAGGTATAAGCAAGTTAGGAGAGAGGAGTTGCCTTAATGGGTAGCTCCTCTTATTTTACATACGCAGTTTAACATAATATAAATTATAAGACAAAATGGTGGAAAGCATTTAGTATGCTGTGATGGTGGTTGGCTGCTGTGTTTCCGTACATTAAACGGTTCTGTTGTACGTCATCTACTGTGCGTAGGTAACTCATTAACTCGTCGTTGCTCGTGTTCCATTTTTTGCGCGTCCTCTTCGCGAATTGTGGCATCTTCATGGTTATCGAAACGGTAAGTAGCTTTTGGTGCTTCTAGTATTTGAGGTTATATTCTTGAATCCGTCTAATGCTGGAAGCTTGTGTACGTCGTGTGCTAGTTCATATCCTGTGCCAGTTCATATCCGTTGTGTCATGCCTTTTAGTGTTAGTTGCCACGAACAATATTGCTAAGTTTCTAGTGATGCTGTCGGGTACCAGCAACTATCTCGATTGATGTAGTTACATATGAAGCGTAATGTCCTGTGATGTATCAATTAAATTAATCCGTTGTATCACGACTCATGTGATATTTCATGGCAGTAGTGCTTAGTCTACTTCCCCTACCAGGAATTTTATGAATAGATAGCAGCTCATGTCTAGGTAAAAAAAAGTTTAAAATTCAGGAAGTTTATATACTTTTGTATGCTATTTAAAACACCATTGACTGGTCATATTAAGTAAATATGTCGGATAGCACTCGTTTCGTGCAGCCATTTATTACTTAAGTTTCTTTAAGATGCTATTGTATCAAAATAATAAAGAGAAAAACTGAAATACTCTACGTGATACGAATACTAATCGACTTTTATACTATTCATCGTGATATAATAATTACAAGCGCAATACTGTAGTGCATAATAGTATAAAAATGCTCCAATTTTAAAACTTTTTTTTGCTTTACACGTAAACACACATAAAATAAACTCCATGCCAAAACTTATAGACTACCCCAGAACCAGCTACACAGGAGCGTGGGAACTCGCGGAAATTGTTGATGATACCGGTGGAAAGTGTGCCATAGAAACCGCAGCCCGAAAGTTGAATCGTAAGGTGAGTGGGTCATTTAAGGCCATCATCGGCTCGGCGGTAAAATTTGGTCTGATGACCAGCAAACGCGAGTTGCTCACCACCACTACCCTGTTTCGCCGCATCAAGCACGCCTATGACAAAGCCGAGGAACTACAGTTTCATCGGGAAGCATTCCTGACACCTCCCCTGTTCACCCAACTGTGCCGGAAGTTCCGCAACCGCGAACTACCAGTACAAATGCTCGACGTAATGCTCATTCGCGAGTTTGGTGTCGAGGAAATCAATGCGCAAAACGTCGCTAAAGCTTTTGTAGATGGCTGCCGAATGTGTGGACTACTGGATGAGCGAAATATTATTGCCGATATCGATGCATTAAGCACCACACGCTCGCCACGTCGTGAACTTTCCAGCACTCCTCCACCTCTGCAATCGTTCAATCCATCTGGCAGTAGCAACCCTGAAGCAGATAAACCTTTTGAACCCACCCCTGCGCACCCTGCATTAGGCCTATTTGCACAACCAACAGGAACATTTATCCAGCAAGCAACCACTGATGCTCAAGCGGTCGAGCAAGATGCGGTAGCAAGCTTGTTTGGCATCGATTCGGCAATAGAACACCCGGCAGAGGCCGTTCAGATACGTACCGGACAAACTCCTGAAAAATTGGGAGAGCCGGAACGAGCTGAAATGTATCAGCCTAAGGTTGTAGAACCGCCAATATTGCCTGCCACAGCCCAGCCCGCAATAACATCGCCGGCAATAACGGTAAATGGCTATCAGATGCAAATGAGCGGCCCGGGGGTAAACACCATATTGGAAATTACCGATGAAGATGATTTAACCATCGCCATTGCACTTTTGGAGAAAATTCGGCGGCAGCTAAGGGCAACCTCGCATGCCTGATTACGCACGAATACTGCCAGTACAAAAAGCAACAGGGCATTCAACTATTGAATGCCCTGTTGCTTTTTGTATGTCCGGTGAGGGGCCTACTTGCCAGCGAGATGCCGGGTGCTGGGAATGCGGTGCCGCTCCTGCAACACGCCTATTATTTCCTGCAACGGTACGCCGGCTGCCACCAACAGCACCAGCAAATGGTATAGCAAATCGGCTACTTCGCCAGGAAGGGTTTCGCGATGCCCTGCTACCGCATCGATAACCGTTTCGACGGCCTCCTCGCCTACTTTCTGCGCAATTTTAGGCATTCCCTTCTGGAAAAGCGAAACCGTGTAGGACGTCGGGGACGCCTCGGGGTGTTGCTGCCGCTCGACGACAAGCCGCTCCAGCTGGGCCAGGAAACCCACCGGAGCATTTGGAACGGCTACTTCATCGGCCTGCTCGAAGCAACTCACGGTTCCGCGGTGGCAGGTGGGTCCTGCCGGCGTGGCCCGGATAAGTACGGTATCGGCGTCGCAGTCGACGTGCAAGCTCTCCACCTGCAGGAAATTGCCGCTTTCCTCCCCTTTGGTCCAGAGCCGGTTTTTCGACCGCGAGAAAAACGTAACCCGCCCCTCCTGCCGCGTTTTAGCCCACGATTCGGTATTGACGTACCCGAGCATAAGTACTTGGCCGGTAGCAGCATCCTGCACAACAGCAGGTGCCAGCCCCGTAGCTGGGTCGAATCGGAGGGAATCCAGGGAAGCAGGTTGTGCGAACATCGCCAAGTGGTTTAGTTGATAAAAAAAGAGCAGCCTAGGCCCGTACGGGAATACCGGCCTCGTGCAAATACGCTTTCAAAGCAGGCAGCGCCGTTTCGTTGAAGTGGAAGATGCTGGCGGCGAGAGCGGCATCGGCCCTGCCGGCTTCAAAAACGGCCGTGAAGTCAGCAGGTTGGCCGGCCCCACCCGAGGCGATAACCGGAATAGGCACGGCATCAGCCACGGCGCGCGTCAGCTCCAGAGCAAAGCCCGATTTGGTGCCGTCGTGGCTCATCGAAGTGAGCAGGATTTCGCCGGCCCCGCGCTCGGCGGCTTCGCGGCACCAGGCCACGGCCTCGCGGGCGGTGGGCGTGGTGCCGGCGCGGGTCATTACCTGCCACTCACCTTCTACTAAGCGCGCATCGACGGCCACCACTACGCACTGCGAGCCGAAGCGGCGGGCCAGCTCGTTGATGAACTCAGGCCGGGCCAGGGCGGCCGAGTTAATGGATACCTTGTCGGCGCCGCTCAGAAGCAGAGCTTCCACGTCGGCCACGGTATTGATGCCACCGCCCACGGTGAAGGGAATGTCGAGGACCCGGGCCACGTTGCGCACCAGTTCGGTGAGAGGCTGGCGACGCTGGTTGGTGGCCGTGATGTCGAGAAACACCAGCTCGTCGGCCCCCTCGCGGGCGTAGCGCTCGGCCAGGGCTACCGGGTCGCCAGCGTCGCGCAGGCCCACGAACTGAATGCCTTTCACGGTGCGCCCGTCGCGCACGTCGAGGCAGGGAATGAGTCTTTTCTTGACCACGGATTTTTCGGATTTAAGCGGATTTCACGGATGTTATGGACGGCGCTAGTGGGTGGCTTTCGCTAGTTCTGGGCGGTGGGGCTGGTTACTGCGGCAGATACAGGGTGCCGGGTGGCTGATTGGGACGGGTAAGCTACGGTTAGCGTCTATTTGTGCTCTGCTCCTTTCCGCTGCTGCAGCTACAGGAAGCGGGCCAAGTCGGGAAAGCCGATGGTGCCTTCGTAGAGGGCTTTGCCGATGATGGCGCCGTGCAGGCCGGCTTCGGCCAGAGACTCCAGGTCGGCAATGGTGGTGACGCCACCACTGGCCACGAAGCGAGCCTCGGGGAATTGCAGCACCAGCTCCTTATATTTAGCCAGCGCGGGGCCCTGCAGGAGGCCGTCCTTGCTCACGTCGGTGCAGATGAAGGTGCGGGCGCCAGCGGCCAGGTAATCGGTGATGAAGCCGGCCAGGGTAAGGGCGCTTTGGTCGGCCCAGGCGTTGATGAGGATATGCTCGCCCTTGTAGTCGGCACCGAGGAAAATGGCGTCGGCACCGTGGCGGGTCAGCCAGCGGCGAACCGTTTCGGGCTCGCGCACGGCCAAGCTGCCGGCCGTAGCGTGGGCGGCACCGG
>NZ_BAAGZM010000053.1:0-13876 GCF_054778495.1 Hymenobacter agri | reverse complement strand
TGCTCACCACGGCCGTGGCCACGGCCCCGCGCGCCCAGCTCAGCATCTTCGAGCCGAGCGACCCGGCGCTGGAACGCATCCGCGAGCTGCTGCAGCACCTCGATGTGAACACGCTTACGCCCATCGAGGCGCTGATGAAGCTGAACGAACTAAAGCTGACGTTAGGTAAAGGCTAATTTTTTCGGCCTGAAAATGAAGCGGAAAGGGTTTTAGGGGAAGTTTTTTTGCGACGGGTACTTGCTTCTCCAAAAAATGCCCCTACCTTTGTCGCACCATTCAGCACAACGAAACTTGTTCTGAACCTCAAGCGAGAGTAGCTCAGTTGGTAGAGCGCGACCTTGCCAAGGTCGAGGTCGCGAGTTCGAACCTCGTCTCCCGCTCCAAAAAACGCCACCTTCGGGTGGCGTTTTTGTTTTAGGCCGGTTGCGGTTTTTGCCGTAATTTTGGAGCAGGCCGGAGTGGTGGAATGGTATACACGAGTGACTTAAACTCACTTGCCTTCAGTGGCTTACGGGTTCGAGTCCCGTCTCTGGTACGATGAAAGAAGTCCTGTCCGGCCCTGGCAGGACTTTTTTCTTGCTCGATAAGCGTATTAGCCTCGCCGTTGCCGAGGGCTACTTTTGGCTTGTTGCGACTATTGAACGGCTGATAATTTCCGGTGAAGCTTCTGCTCCTTGCTTGTGGTTTGTTGCTTGGTGTACTGCCCCTGCGGGCCGTGGCCGGCCCAAACACGGCCGACAGCCTGCTGACGCAGCTGAACGAGGCGCTGGCCCACCAAAAGGAATACGACGGGCAGCGGCTGAACCGCATTGCAGTGCTCACGGCCGAGTTCGTATCGCCGGAAGCCAGCGACGAGGCCAGGTTTGACCTGGGCGTGCGCATTTACGACGAGTACAAGGCGTTCAAGTACGATTCGGCCTTTGCCTACTGCCGGAAGATTACGCGGCTGGCCGCGCAGCTGCGCAGTCCCGAAAAGATGGAGGTAGCGAAGCTGAAGCTGGCCTTCGTGCTGCTGTCGTCGGGCCTGTTCAAGGAAACGTTTGATACGCTCGACCGCATCGACCCGCGCCGGCTGACGGCGGCGGATAAGCAGAGCTTTTATTTTCTGAAGGCCAGGGCCTACAGCGACCTCGGCGATTTTAACCAGGACCAGACTTACCGGCCGGCTTACTATGCCAAGGCCCTGGCCTACGCCGATACGGCGGGGCGGCTGGCGCGGCCCGGCTCCTACGAATACCTGGCAGTGCAGGAGTTTCGGGCGCAGAAGACCAACAACCTGGTGGCGGGCGCAGCTGTGTACCAGCAGATTCTGCGGCTGCCGCATTTGTCGCTGCACCAGCTGGCGGTGAGCGCCAGCACCACGGCCTACGTGTACGAGCTGGCCGGGCAGCCCGCCAAGGCGTTTGAGTTGCTGCTCGTGTCGGCCATTGCCGACGTGAAAACGGCCACCAAGGAAACAACGGCTATTTTCAAGCTTTCGGACTACTGCTACCGGCAGGGCGATTTGAAAAATGCCTACACGTTTATTCGGGAGGCGCGCGAGAATGCGGCGTTCTACAAGGCCCGGCAACGGCAGATTGCCATGAGCCATGTATCGTCCATCATCGAGGGACAGAAAATCAGCATTATCGAGCGCCAGCGCCGGTCGCTGAAAACCTACGCCATCGTGATGACACTACTGGCGGGTGCGGTAATTGGGTTTGCGGTGATGAGCGTGCGGCAGGTGCGCCGGCTGCGCCGGGCCGACCAGCTGGTTTTTGCTGCCAACCAGGCGCTGCTGGCCCGCAACGACGAGCTGCACCAGCTGAACAGTGGCCTGAGCGAAGCCAACAAGATTAAGGAAGAATATATCGGCTACTACTTCCACAACAACTCGCAGTACATCGACAAGCTTGAAACGCTGAAGAAGCGCGTGGAGGCGCTGCTGGCCAGCAAGCAGTACGCTGGCGTGCAGAAGCTGGTGGATGCGGTGAATATCAAAACCGAGCGCAACGAGCTGCTGAAGGGGTTTGACACCGTGTTCCTGCGGCTGTTCCCGAACTTCCTTGCGCAGTTCAACGAGCTGTTTCGGCCCGAGCACCGCATTGCGCTGGCCGATGAGCAGCTGCTGACCACGGAGCTGCGCATCTTCGCGCTCATCCGGCTGGGTATTACCGACAGCGAGCAAATCAGCCGCATGCTGGGCTATTCCATCAACACGATTTATACCTACAAAACGCGGGTGAAGAACCGCTCCGTAGTGCCCAACGAAGAGTTCGAGGCGCGGGTGCAGGCCATTCGGGCGGTGTGAAATCCTGCTGTTGCGGGGTAGGGCGGCAGCGAGTTATATCGGAATTCAGAGCTTCGTTCTTGGCCTTGGCAGAGCGCCGAGCCGCCATATATGCTCTATATTTTCGTGCCTGGTTTATGGGGTAATTAGTTGATGTTAAAGTAGTTTTGATAATGGGTTGTTGATATTTTTGATATTGTGGCTAGATATGTTTTTGCCAGGTGCCGAGGCAAATAGCTTTGCCAATGTCTTGCCCGGGGCTGGGGCCGGTGCCACTGAGTCCCGGTGCGCGGCTAAGCTGCCGGAAGGGCCGGAATGCCGCTTCGGCAGCGGCTGGCTCTGGAGCCGGGCACCTGAAATTCTTACTCGCTCAACAATCATTTTGTCAATGCTCATTTACCGCATTATTCTTCGCAGCACGCTGGTCGTGGGGATGGCTGCCGGGCTGCTGGCGTGCCGCAAGGACACGCCCCCGCCGGTGGTAGACTTCCCACCAGTTACTTCTACGCCAACGCCGCCGCAGTACGGCACGCCCTTCGCCGGCGTGCCCAACCGCGAGGACGCCGTGATTTACCAGGTGAACATGCGCGCCTTCAGCGCCAGCGCCGACTTTGCCGGCGTCACGGCCCGGCTCGATTCCATCAAAAGCCTCGGCGCCAACGTGGTGTACCTGATGCCCATTTACCCGGTGGGCAAGACGCGTAGCGTGAACTCGCCCTATGCCGTGCAGGACTATCGCGCTGTGAACCCCGAGTTTGGCACGCTGGCCGACCTGCGCACGCTGGTAGATGCCGCCCACCAGCGCGGCCTGAGCGTGATGCTGGACTGGGTGGCCAACCACACCAGCTGGGACAACGCCTGGCTAACCACCCACCCCGACTGGTACCTGCAGAATGCGTCGGGCACTATCGTGAGCCCACCCGGCACCAACTACACCGACGTGGCCCAGCTTAACTACGCCAACGTTGATATGCGCGCCGAAATGATTTCGGCCATGAAGTCGTGGGTGTTCACAGCCAACGTCGACGGCCTGCGCTTCGACTATGCCGACGCGCCCACCATTGCCGCCACTAATTTCTGGAAGCAGGCCGTCGACACGCTCCGCAACGTGAAAACCCACAAGCTGCTGCTGCTGGCCGAGGGCAACCGCAGCACCAACTTCGCTTCGGGCTTCGACTACAATTTTGGCTTCAGCTTCTACGGCGGCCTGCGCAGTGTGTACCGCAATGGCGCGGCCGCCACCGAGTTCGATGGCCTGAACACCAGCGAGTATGCCGGGGCCACCGGCACCCAGCAGGTGGTGCGCTACATCACCAACCACGACGTGAACGATTCCGACGGCACGCCCGTGGCGCTGTTTGGCGGCAACGCCGGGGCCATGTCGGCCTTCGTGGTGGCCTCCCTATACAAGGGCGTCCCTATGATTTACAACGGCCAGGAAGTGGGCATGACCACCAAAATCGCCTTCCCCTTCACCTCCGTGAAAGTGAACTGGAATATGAACCCCGCCGTGACCACCGCCTACCGCCAGCTGCTGAAAGCCCGCGCCGCCAGCCCGGCCCTGCGCCACGGCACGCCCACGGCCTACAGCACGGCCGATGTGTGCGCCTTCACCAAGCGGGCGGGTACGGATGAGGCCCTCGTATTGGCCAACGTGCGCAACGCGGCCACTACTTACGCAGTGCCCGTCGCGCTCATGGGCACCAGTTGGACCAACGCCCTCACCGGCGCCGCCACTACTATTGGGGCCACCGTGTCGCTGCCGGCTTATGGCTACCTGGTGCTGAAACGATAAACGTTCATCGCCGCTGGTTCCGGCCGCTCAGGTGGCGCTAATTGTTTGGTTCGGCGGTAGCTGCTTTTCTGCTTAATAATGAAATCTTGCTTGTTTTTATTGGCGCTGTTGGCAGTTGGTCCTGCCGTCGCGCAGCCCAATGCACCCCTCACCGCTCAGCAGGGCAGCGTGCGCCTCACCGTGGCGCTCGATGCCGAGGCCCGGCCCACCTACGCGGTAACTTTCGGCACGAAACCCGTGGTGAATGCCTCGCGGCTGGGCCTGGTGCTGGCCGGGGGCCGGGGCGGTTTCGACGGTCCCATGCAGTTGGCGGGTAGCGAAACCAAAACTGTGGACGAAACCTGGCAGCCGGTGTTGGGCGAGGTGAAGAACATTCGCAACCACTACCAGCAGCTCACGGTGCACCTGCGGCAGGCCGCCGCGCCCGGCCGCCGGCTCGATGTTGTGTTTCGGGTGTTTGCCGATGGCGTGGGCTTTCGCTACGAGTTTCCGCGGCAGCCCAGCCTGCAATACTTCGTGCTGGCCGATGAGCTGACCGAATTTACCCTGCCCGGCGACCCTAAAGCCTTCTGGATTCCGGGCGACTACGACACCAACGAGTACCCCTACACGGTGTCGAAGTTGAGCGAAGTCGACAACACCCGGTTGGTGAAGGGCTCGACGGCCATTGCCGTGCGCGAGGCCCCCGATGCCCAGCTGGTGGCCACGCCGCTGATGCTCAAATACGAAAACGGCCTCTACGTGAACCTGCACGAGGCCGCGCAGGTCGACTACCCGGCCATGCAGCTGCACGTGGATGCGGCTACGCGCCGCCTTACGGCCCGTCTCGTGCCCGATGCCGTGGGTACCAAGGCCTACCTGCACGCGCCCGGCCACACGCCTTGGCGCACCATCATCGTGAGCGACAAAGCGCCCGATATTCTGGCCAGCAAACTCATCCTCAACCTCAACGAGCCCAGCAAAATCGCCAATACGAGCTGGATTAAGCCCATGAAATTTGTGGGTGTGTGGTGGGAGATGCAAACCGGCAAAAGCAACTGGCGCTACGCCGACAGCGCCGACACCCTCAACGCCCAGGGCCAGCTCATTGCCAACGGCCACCACGGCGCCACCACCGCCAACGTGAAGCGCTACATCGACTTCGCCGCCGCCCACCACATCCCGGGCGTGCTGGTGGAGGGCTGGAATGAGGGCTGGGAAGACTGGTTCGGCAACTGGAAGGAGCCGGTGTTCGACTTCGTGACGCCCTACCCCGATTTCAACGTGGCCGAGATTCAGCAGTACGCCGCCGACAAGGGCGTGCAGATGATAATGCACAACGAAACCTCGGGCGCGGCTACCAACTACGAGCAGCATCTCGACACCGCCTACCGCTTCATGAACCGCTACGGCTACCCGGCCGTGAAAACCGGCTACGTGGGCCGCATCATTCCGCGCGGCGAGCACCACGACGGCCAGTGGATGAGCAACCATTACGTGCGCGTGGCCGAGATGGCCGCCAAGCACCACGTCACGGTCGATATGCATGAGTCGGTGCGACCCACCGGCCTCTCGCGCACCTACCCCAACTGGGTAGCCAGCGAGGCCGGCCGCGGCAACGAGTACAACGCCTTCACGCCCGAAGGCAACGCGCCCGAGCACGAAACCATCATGCCCTTCACCCGCTTCATGGGCGGCCCGATGGACTACACGCCCGGCATTTTCAAGCTGAAAGATTACGTGGCCGGCCACCCCGAGCGGCAGGTGCGCACCACCCTGGCCAAGCAGCTGGGCCTGTACGTGGTGCTGTATTCGCCGCTGCAAATGGCCGCCGACCTGCCCGAAAACTACGCCGCCCACCCCGATGCCTTCAGGTTCATCGAAGACGTGGCCCTGGACTGGGACGATACCCGCGTGCTCGAAGCCGAGCCCGGCGAGTACATCAGCACCGCCCGACTGGAGAAGGGCGGCGAGCGGTGGTTCCTCGGGGCCATCACCAACGCCCGCCGCCGCACCGCCACCCTCAACCTGAGCTTCCTGCCCAAAGGCCGCCGCTACACTGCCACCCTCTACGCCGATGCGCCCGGTGCCGACTGGAAAACCAACCCCGAAGCCTACCGCATCAGCACCCAGACGGTATCGGCCGGCACCACCCTGCGCGTGCCGCTGGCCCCGGGTGGTGGCTGTGCCATCAGCTTGGTGCCGGTGAAATAAGTGAAATAACCACAACGCAAACGGCCGGCCGCTTCCATCGAAGCAGCCGGCCGTTTTTGGTTTTGCAGCAATGGTTATTCGCGTACCACGCGGCGCGTTTCGAGGCTCACGGCCGTGCGCACCTGCAGCAGGTACACCCCGCCGCGCATGGCTCCGAGGTCGAGGGCCTGGCTGGTGCCTTGCGGGTTGGGGCTAGGCACGGCCGTGCGGCTCAGCTGCCGGCCCAGCGCATCGAACAGCAGCAACTCCACGGGTTGGTTATAGCCGGTCAGCAGCACGTTCAGGCGGCCGTCGGGCGTGGGGTTGGGCACGATGCTCAGGGTAGTGCCGGGCAGGGCCGACAACGTGCTCAGCACCACCGCCTGCGCCGCCGACATGGGCGCCAGGCAACTGCCACCCGCGCTGCTCACGGTGGTTTGCACGGTGTAGCTGCCACTGGCCACGGCCGTGTAGGTGCGGCCGGTGGCCCCGGCAATGGGCAGGCCGTCGCGGTACCACTGGTTGCCAGTAGCGTAGCTGCTGGTGAGCACCGCCCCGCTGCGCGTAATGGTGGCCGCCGCCGCCGCCGGCAGCACCCGCACCAGCACCGATGTGGTATCGGTGCAGCCCGGCCCGAAGCCGCCGGTGGGCGAAATCGATAGCAGGTAGCGGCTGGTGCGAGTGGGCGTGGCCGTGACGGTGGCATTGTTTACCTGGCTGGTGGGCAGGCCGTCGCCGCGCACCGTCCAGCGATAGGTATAGGTTTGCACCATGCTCCTGTTGGCACCAAAATTCCGCACCGAGTCGGGGCGCAGCAGGCGGCCCTGCAGCAGCACTGAGGCGCCGGCGCACACATCGGCTGCCGAGCTGGTAATGCCGGCCGCCGCCACGGCCGCCGGATTGCGCTGCACAATACGAATGAGCACTACCCGATTCTGTATGCCTTTCACCGGGTTGGCATTGTCTTCCGTGCGAACGTTGACGCGAATGATGCGCCCAACCATCGATGGCGAGGGCTGGAAAAAGAACGTGCCCACCGGCGTTTCGGTGCCATTGCCGCTGAGGGAGAAAGTGCCAATATCGCCGGCAGCCAACAGCTGCGGGTTGGTATTAATATCGGCCGGCAGCGTCACGGTCAGCAGCTGGTGGGCGCTGGGCGTTTTCAGGTTGTCGGGGTCGGTGAACTGCAGGTTCACGCGCGAGTAGCTGCACGCGGCCACGTCGAGCTGGGTGGTGTCGGCGGTGTTGATAACCGTCGTACCGGAGTTGACGGTGCGCGCCACTGCCTGCACCGGCGTGGGCAGAGTATTGGCCGCGCAGTCCGTCACAATCAGCACGGCCTCGCGGCGCACCCGGCCAATAAGGCGGCGCACACCGTTCAGGCGGCGGTATTCTTCTACCTGCACCACTACCTGGTACTTGTTCGAGCCGTCGGCTGCCGTCGTCACGGGTACGTAGCGGTTGGGCACCAGCGTAATGGTACGAGCGGCCTGGTTAAAGCGGAAAGCTGGCAAGCCCTGCCGCAGCGGGCAGCTGCCGACCGTATCGAACGCCACCGGAATAGGGAGTGTGGGCGTGAAAAGACTGCCGCCATTCAGGGCTGCCACTGCCAGCCGGCAAGTCGTTGAGCTATTAACCGGTAGCGTGCCGGCATTGGCGTTGGGATAGGCGTTGTATCCTACGGCCGTGCCGCAGCCGGAGAGAGGGGCTACCAGCGAGTACACCAGCGAGTCGCCTTCGGTTTCGTTGGCCGAGAAGCCAAACGTAGCGCGCTGGTTTACGCATATGTACTGAATCGGAATGTCCTGCGGGTCGAACTGCGGCGAAGAGTTCAACACCGCTGCCGTACCCGCATTGCGGTTGTCAAGGTAAGCCTCCGCATACAAATCGCCTGCGTTGGCCAAGTTGGCAATGGCTGGTCGGGCATTCTGGCTGGTGCTCAGCGTCCACTGTCCGGGCGGCAGCGTTACCGTGGCGGCATATGTGGTAAAATCATACAGCGGATACAGTGCCGAGGGGTTCTGGCAGGAACCCGGCGTGTTGGGCCCCAGCGGTGTGGCGGCCACGGTGGCACCCTGCTGCACCAGTTGCGCGGTAATGGAGGCGGCGGCATTGCAGCCACCGTTGCGGCATTCCAGCGTGAACGGGCTGGCCTGAATACCCGAGCAGTCGCGGTACAGCCGGAAGCTCACTTTGTACTGGTTGTTCCCGAGGGCGATATAGGTCATATCGCAACCCAGCAAGTGGGTAGCATGTGTTGGGGCTGAGCCTAACAAAACCCCGGCCAGTAGCCAAAAGCAGAAGAGTAAGCGGTGTTTCATGTAGTGGAATGAATAAAGTGGTGGAAAGTAAAAACCTTGGTTATCACGGGTGAATGAAGTTAAGCCATATAGCAATAATCTCGCCATTGCGAGCTGCCTGCAGGAAGTCCAACAAAAAGGAACAAGGCCGCAGTCTTACGTGCGCCCAGCCGCCGGCCCAAAGCCGGCCCGGAATAGCACATACAGCCCGGCCACCGGTAACGGGCTGACAATAAAATCGAGCAAATGGCGGCTGAGCCGGTAAGCCCACGGGGCATTGCCCGTCAGTTTGCCCAGTCCGGCAATGCCCACGTAAACGACCAACGCGCCCGCATACAGACGCCACGCAAGGGCCCACTGTGCCGGCGTGAGCCATAGGCGAAGCAGTAGCAGGCAGCAACCCAGGTACAGGGCCGCATAAGTAGCCACCGCCGGCAGCATGCGTCTGGTAACGCCCGCATCAATGCCTTGCTGCAGGGTGTGCACAGTGCTGGAGAGCCCGAGTGCTGCCAGACCGCGCTGCCAGCCCGCGGTCAGCACGTCCAGCACTTGGTCGCTATACACGCCTAGCAGCAGCAATGCCACTACCAGGCCAGCCGTTAGCAGCCATCGGCTCAGGGGCACCTGCGGCGATGCGGCAGGAGAAGAAGGCGGTAAAAGCGGTGATTCCACGAGCGTCAGGCCAGCCGGACTGGCGTGGCCATGCGCCGGGCCCACAGCATCCAGAGACCAAAAATGCACGCGTACACCACGAATGTAAACGTGTAGTGGTGGTTGAAATCAACGGTTTGGTGCGAGTAGTGATGGTTGATAGCCAGCGCTGCCACGCGCACCACGTTCAGCAGCCAGATAAGGGCAATACCCGCCGGAATAAACCAGGCTTTGCGCGCCCACGGCCCCGGAAAAGCCAGCACGAACCCCGCAAACAAGGCATACAGCACCAGCCCGTTGCAGGGCGGCCCAACCACGACCGACTGCTCGCCGGCCATTAGCACCAGCGTGGGAAGGTGGGCATCGATGGTGGCCGCAAACCCTAGTGCCCGCAGCAGCAGCACGCTGCTATGAGCAATGTTCTGGCACAGAACAGCATCGAGCCGGCCATCGTGGGCCAGCCATTGCTCATAGCCAAAAAACCACGCCAAATACATGGCTACTGCCAACAGTAAGAACCGGTACAGCAGCCGGTTAGCAGGGGATGTGGAAGCAGTAGAGGACATATGGTAAAGATAGCAGGGTAATTAAACAGCATCAGCGGCTCCCTCATCGGAAAGAGCCGCTGACAAATTACATTGCCTGAAGTAGATGAGGCCGCCTAGGCGCGCTTGCGGCGATTGCGCAGCTGCTTAATGCCATAAGCCACGCCGCCGGCTACCAGCAGCGAAATGCCACCATCGAGCGGAATGGCGGTGGGTCCGGTTGGGGCAGGGCCGCCATCGGCAGGAGCCTGTGCCATAACTGCTTCGCCAACGGCTACCAGCAGCACTAAAGCGGGCAGTACACGAGTGAGGAAAAATAATTTCATGCAGGAGTGGGGAGAATAGAAGGTGAGAACGAACGCGCGGGCCAGACCTTACGGCTGCTAAATGTAAATATTTTCTGGCAAAACAATGCAACTTTAAGTCGGGCCATTCAGACTGTTTTGCTTGCCGGCAATGGCTTGAGAAAAGCGGCAGGGTATTACACTACGACCAACACCATTCCGCGGTTATGCAGCCGGGGCCCCTTTGCCGTTGGCCCCGGAGTAGGCCGCCCGTGGCTGAGGCCGCCGGCCGCACGGGCCCTGATGAGGCTGGTGGCGGGTTTGTGGGGACGCTCTGCGCAACGGCTTGTTTTCGGCCGCGCGCCGCGGTGCCCGGTAGCCAGCCGGCAAACCATGCAAACGCTTGGCGCCGGTAGGCCAAGGCAACTATTGGCTACCTTGCGGCTGCTGTTTCGCACGTTTTTGCTTTGCCCCATGCTTCCTGCTCCTGATGCCGCCACCTCACCGGGTGTTCCAACCGATTATCATCCGCTCATTCGCCAGGTGTTTGCCGAAATGGGCAAGGTGGTAGTGGGCCAACAGCAATTGCTTGGCCGCCTGCTTATAGGGTTGTTCACGGGCGGCCACATTTTGCTCGAGGGGGTGCCTGGCCTGGCCAAAACCCTGACCATCTCCACCCTGGCCAAGGTGCTGCACCTGCATTTTCAGCGCGTTCAGTTCACGCCCGACCTGCTGCCCTCCGACCTAGTGGGCACCATGATTTACAACCAGAACCAGTCCATCTTCGAAGTAAAGAAGGGGCCGATTTTCGCCAATCTGGTGCTGGCCGACGAAATCAACCGTTCGCCGGCCAAGGTGCAGAGCGCCCTGCTCGAAGCCATGCAGGAGAAGCAGGTAACCATCGGTGAGACAACGTATCAGCTCGATTTACCTTTTCTGGTGCTGGCCACGCAGAACCCGGTGGAGCAGGAAGGCACTTATCCCTTGCCCGAGGCGCAGGTCGACCGCTTCATGTTGAAAGTGCACGTCGACTACCTCAAGAAGGCCGACGAGCTGGAGGTGATGCGGCGCATGGCCAACCTGAGCTTCGTGGAGGATGTGCAGCCGATACTCACCAAAAACGACATTTTCGGCATTCGTCAGCAAATCAACCAGGTTCAGATATCCGACACGCTCGAGAAATACCTCATTGAGCTGGTGTTTGCCACGCGCCGCCCGGCCGACTACGACCTGCCCGAATTTGCCCACGCCGTGCAGTTTGGGGCCAGCCCGCGCGCCAGCATTGCCCTGCACCGCGCCGCCAAAGCCGTGGCCTACCTCGACGGCCGCGACTACGTGCTGCCCGAAGACGTCAAGGACGTGGCTGCCGACGTGCTCAACCACCGCATCCTGCTTACTTACGAGGCCGAAGCCGATGGCATTCGCACGCAGGATTTGATTGAGGCCATCCTGCGCAAGGTTCCCATTAGTTAACCTCCGGCCCCGGCCCACAAAAAAAGGCGGCTCCGATACCGGAGCCGCCTTTTTTGTGCGGAAGCACAGGAGCAGTTATTGCACTACAACGCGCTTCACCACCAGGTCGTCGCCGGCCTTCAGCGTGAGGGTGTACACACCAGCGGCGTAGTCGCTCACGTCGAAGTCGGTCGTGCCGCCGGTGGCGGGCAGGCTCAACTGGCGCGTGGCTACCGTTTGGCCCAGGGCGTTGGCCAGCGTGGCCGTGGCCGTGCGCAGGCTACCAGCGGGCACGCTCAGCGTGAAGCGCTGGCTGGCGGGGTTGGGCGATACCGATACGGCGGCGCTCAGCTCGGCATTGCGCACGGCAGTAGCTACCGGAGCAGTGATGACGCCAACGTTGAGGCGGCCCAGGTTAGCCGACGAGATGTCGGCCGGAGCTGCGCCGGCGGTAATCTGGAAGTAAGCACCCGAGCGGGTGGGGTTTTCGGCTTGCGTACCGATGCTGGCGCCAGCAGTGAGGGCGGCGGCGGCATAGAAGCCACCAGCCGGCACGGTAACCGGGCTGGGCAGGGCCAGGGTGAGCAGGGTGCCGGCATCAGCAGCGGCCAGCGTGCGAGCGGCCGAACGGGCCAGTTCGGTGCCGTTGGCATCGAGCAGCACGCCGCTTACTGTACCGGTAGCATTGGCAACGAACACCTGCACGCTGCTTACCTGCACCGATTTGTTGTTGCTGAAGAACGAGCCCAAAGTGCCGTTGCCAGCCCCCGTGAAGCTGATGGCCGACGTGGTGGGCGCCGGCGAGGCATAGTTGAACGTGTTGTTGGTAACGGCCTGGTCGAGCGAGAGCGAATTGTTCGCGTTGTTGTCATCGTTGCTCAGCGACACCGTCACGGTGTTGGTGCCCAGGTTGTTCATCACCGACGCGGGGTAGGGGTCGAAAATAACCAGCGTGCCCAGGCCCGTGGCCGTAGAGCCGATGGTTTTGGCGTTGGTGTAGAGCGTGGTGGTGCCCCGCTTCACGGTGAGGGTAGCGGTGCCGCCGGCGTACTGCTGCGTGCCGATGTTGGACACGATGGCCTGTACTACCTGGGGCAGGCTGGCGGCCGAAAGCTGGCCTTGCAGGTACACGGTGTTCACCGTCGCGTCGTTGGGCGACGATACGGTGAAGCGGTAGGTGCGGCCGGCATCCGGCGGGAAGGTCTGGCGCGTGTTGTGAGCGTTGAACGAAGTGGGGTCGTACGGGCCCGGGCCGAATACCGTGGTCGACCAAGCCGTGGACGAAGCCTTGCTGGCCACCACCGACTCTGCCGCCGACGAACCTTTGATGCCCACATTCACCCACTTGATGTTGGAAGTGCCCGTGCCGGCTACCGCCGCACCGTACACAAACTCAATGGCGTTGGTGGTTTCGTACAGCTTCACCTGAAACGAAACGTTGTTCAGCTGCGGCGTGATGACGGTGCTGCTGCTGGCCGAGGCGGCCGTACCCTTGTCCGATACGTTTTTCCACTGAATGGTGCACACGCGGTTGGGAGCCGTGCCGGTGGTGGCCACGCGGTATTCGGCCGTGCCGGCCGTGCCCGACACCAGGTCGATGTTGAAGGGCGCCAGCAGGTTCACGTCGGCCGGGTCTGAGCCCGAGAAGGGACCGGTTTCGGGGGCCTGCGCGTAGTCGGGGTGCATCGCTACCGTCGACGGGGCAACGTTGCCCAGCTTCATGATGCCGTTAGTATTCAGGATGAACTGCGTGAAAGTGGCGCCGTTGTAGCTGAACGAGAAGCCGATGTTCTGGGCAGCCGAGTTAGCCTCATCGGTGTTGGCCGTGGTGATAACCGCGCCGGTGGTGCCCAGGTCGGTGTACGTGGTGGTGGTATTGAGGGCCACCGCCGGGTTGTAAGCCAGCTGCGCTTGTGCTGCGAAGGGCAAGAGCATCACCGGCAGGAGCCGGCCAACCTGCTTCAGCCGGTCTTGTAAGGATGTTGACATAAAAAAAGAGGGGAAAAGTGAGGAATAAGAAAAAATTGGGTGTGCGTGTAAGAAGTATGCGATGACTGGCGGCGAACAGCATTGGGCCGGCAGCGTGCATTGGCGGACAAGGTACAAAGCACGGGGGAACTCAACAGCCTTATGCCGGAAAAATTTGTATCTGAGCTCAGGGGCAAGTCAGCCGACTGGCCATCAGCAATGCCGCAGAGTTGGTTGCTGCATCGCACCCCGCCACCGCTACCACGGTGCGCGGCGGCTCGCCGGGGCGCGGCGCCAAGCCGTAGGTATACGTTTTGTCGTAGTAGTCGAGCACCAGTTCCACCATCAGCGGGAAATTGCCGGCTGCAACGGCGTCCAGCGCCTGCTGGGTAGCCAGGCCGCCCAGGCGCTTGCGTAACCGCTCGATGGCCTCGGCCAGC
>NZ_BAAGZM010000052.1:0-13891 GCF_054778495.1 Hymenobacter agri | reverse complement strand
GCCCCGCCAAACGCGGCCGGCAGCGCGGCCGTGAGCAAGCCGGCCGCCGCCAAATCGGCAAACGACTGCGTGGGGAATTCGCCTTCCACGTCGGTTTCGGCGGCTTGGGCAAACAAGTGCGGCACCAATTGGGCGGCGGCCGTTTCGGCGGCGGCGGGCGAGGCCAGGGAAGAAGAAGTAGCGGACAAAGCAGTATAAATGCAGCAGTGATAACGAATAGCGCGACGCATAATCCGGCCTGCTGGCGGTAGCAGCAAGTTGGCAGGCCGCCCGGCAGGCAGCCCGGCTAGCTATACTTGAGAACCCGGCGCGGTGTTCGGCACGGGAGGGCCGGATGGCGGCAAACGGCGGAAATATGCGGTGGTAACAATTCGGTAATCTCAGCGTGGCCCTGCTCCGCCGGAGCCCGGCCCTACCTTTGTTGCGGCAATTCTGCCTCCCCAAACCGCCCGTTTTATGTCGTCCCGTCCCATTCGTGCTGCGTTGCTTTCTGTGTATCATAAAGACCGGCTGGCCCCGCTGGTGCAGGTATTGCGCCAGCACGGCGTCACGCTGTATTCCACCGGTGGTACCCAGAAATTCCTGGAAGAAGAAGGTGCCGAAGTAACCGCCGTGGAAGACCTCACCGGCTTCCCCGAAGTATTTGGCGGCCGCGTGAAAACCCTGCACCCCAAGGTATTCGGCGGTATTCTGCACCGCCGCCACGATGTGGGCGACCTTGCCGAAGCCGAGCTGCACGCCATTCCGCCCATCGATTTGGTAGTGGTCGACCTCTATCCCTTCGAAGAAACCGTGGCCAGCGGGGCCGAGGAAGAAGACGTCATCGAGAAAATTGACATCGGTGGCATCTCGCTGCTGCGCGCCGCTGCTAAAAACTACCGCGACGTGCTCGTGGTAAGCAGTCGCGACCAGTACGCCGCCGTCACGGAACTGCTGACCGCCAAAAACGGCGGTACCGACCTCGAAGACCGCCGCCACTATGCCGCCGCCGCCTTCGCCACCACCTCGCACTACGACACCGAGATTTTCGGCTACCTAAGCCAGAATACCGCCGTGGCCGGCACCGCCCTGCGCCTCAGCCAACAGCCCGCCTCGCCGCTGCGCTACGGCGAGAACCCCCACCAGGCCGGCACGTTCTACGGCGACCTGTCGGCGCTTTTCGACCAGCTCCACGGCAAACAGCTCAGCTACAACAATCTGGTCGACGTGGACGCCGCTGTGGCCCTGATGGCCGAATTCACCAACGGCGCCCCGGCCTGCGCCATCCTCAAGCACACTAATGCCTGCGGCGTGGCCCAAGCCGCTACCCTGCGCGAGGCCTACCTGAACGCCCTGAGCTGCGACCCGACCTCGGCTTTCGGCGGTGTTATCATCGTGAACAAGGAAGTGGACGCGGCCACCGCCGCCGAGCTAAACCAGCTGTTCTTCGAGGTGCTGATTGCGCCCGGCTTCGCAGCCGATGCGCTGCCGGTGCTGCAAAGCAAGAAAAACCGCATTCTGCTCACGCAGAAGCCCGTGGCCTTCCCCAAAAAGCAGGTGAAAACTCTGCTCAACGGCATCATCGAGCAGGATGCCGACCGCCAGACGGAATCGGCCGCCGACTTCCGGGTAGTCACGCAGTCGGCACCCACAACGGAGGAAACGGAGGCGCTGGTGTTCGCTGCTAAAATCTGCAAGCACACTAAGAGCAACACCATCGTGCTGGCCCGCGCCGGCCAGCTGCTGGCCTCCGGCGTCGGCCAGACCTCGCGCGTGGATGCCCTGCGTCAGGCCATCGAGAAAGCCCGCAGCTTCGGCTTCGACCTAACTGGCTGCGTGATGGCCTCCGACGCCTTCTTCCCCTTCCCCGACTGCGTGGAAATTGCCGGGGCCGCCGGCATCCGCGCCGTAGTGCAGCCCGGCGGCTCCATCAAGGATGCCGACAGCATTAAAGCTGCCGATGAACTGGGCATGGCGATGGTACTCACCGGTGTGCGCCACTTCAAGCACTAATAAAATAGGGTGCGGGGCTTGCCCCCACCCGCCGTTAAACGGTGTTGGTGAAACGTTGCCAACGACGGGCGGGAGCAAACCCCGCACCCTACTGTTCCGGTAATGATGAAGCCCCGACGCCAGGTAGCGTCGGGGCTTTTGTTTTAAAAAGGAACTTCAGCACAATTCAGGGCTGGTCGCAATAGCGCAAGGATTGCTGCGTTGCGCTGCGCTCCACTCGCAATTACAGACGGTTATCCAGCGGAATACCCTAATCTCGTTCACCAACCCCGCCCAAACCTTCCGTACCTTTGCGCATTATTCAGGCTGGGCCTAAATCCAGCCTCCGCCTTATTGCCGCTAACTCAATGGGTTTCTTTAATTTCCTGACCAGCGATATCGCCATCGACCTGGGTACGGCCAATACGCTCATCATTCACAACGATAAAATCGTGGTGGACGAGCCGAGCATCATCGCCAAAGACCGAACTACGAATAAGGTCATCGCCGTGGGCCGCCAGGCCCAGCAGATGCACGAAAAAACGCACGATAACATCCGCACCATCCGCCCGCTGAAGGATGGCGTGATTGCCGATTTCCACGCTGCCGAGGAAATGATTAAGGGCATGATTAAGATGATTGATACGCGCAATCGCCTGTTTCAGCCCTCGCACCGCATGGTTATCTGCATCCCCTCAGGCATCACCGAAGTGGAGAAGCGCGCTGTGCGCGACTCGGCCGAGCACGCCGGGGCCAAGGAAGTATGGATGATTCAGGAGCCCATGGCCGCCGCCATCGGCATCGGTATCGACGTGGAGCAGCCCGTGGGCTCGATGATTATCGACATCGGCGGCGGTACCACCGAAATCGCGGTTATCGCGTTGTCGGGCATCGTGTGCGACCAGTCGATTAAGACGGCCGGCGACGTGTTCAACCAGGATATTCTTGACTACATGCGCCGGCAGCACAATCTGCTCATCGGCGAGCGCTCGGCC
This sequence comes from Hymenobacter agri, assembly GCF_054778495.1. Lineage (NCBI taxonomy): Bacteria > Pseudomonadati > Bacteroidota > Cytophagia > Cytophagales > Hymenobacteraceae > Hymenobacter > Hymenobacter agri. The sequence continues at coordinate 10,925 of NZ_BAAGZM010000052.1, read as the reverse complement.
GAGCGTATCAAAATCGAAGTAGGCGCGGCCCTCACCGAGCTCGATGTGGCCCCGCCCGACCACGAAGTGCGCGGCCGCGACCTGATGACCGGCATTCCGAAGGTTATCAAGGTGACGTTCTCGGAAATTGCTATCGCGCTCGATAAGTCGGTGGCCAAAATCGAAGAAGCCGTGCTGAAGGCCCTGGAAATTTCGCCGCCCGAGCTGTCGGCCGACATCTACGAAAACGGCATTCACCTCACCGGCGGTGGCGCCCTGCTGCGCGGCCTCGACAAGCGCCTGGCCGCCAAAACCAAGCTACCCATTCATATTGCCGAAGACCCGCTGCGCGCCGTGGTGCGCGGCACCGGCAAGGCCATCAAGGACATTCAGGCCTTCCGTGGTGTGCTGCTGACTTAAGTTAAATGAAGAATGAAGAATGAGGAATGAAGAATTGCCGGACGTAATTCTTCATTCCTCATTCTTCATTCTTAATTCGAGACCACCCCGTGCGGAACCTGTTTCTTTTCCTTTTTCGCTTTCGCGGGGCGCTGGTATTTAGCTTGCTGGAAGTAGCCTGTTTATACCTGTTTATCACGAACAGTTCTTACCACCGGGCTGCCTTTTTCAACTCGGCCAATACCTACGCCGGCACGGTGCTGGCCCGCCGCGCGCAGGTGGCCGACTACTTCCACTTGGCCGAGCTAAATCAGCAGCTGGCCGCCGAAAATGCCAGCCTGCGCCAGCAGCTGTACCCGGCCGATTCGACCCGGCGCGAGGCCGATTCGGTGGCGCTGCCGCCCGCTCGCCTCGATTCGCTCAAGCGCGTGCGCTACGTGCGGCCCGCCCGGCAACCCGATACGTTGCTGCTCGGCCAGCGGGCCATTGCGGCCCGCGACCCAAGTTATCCACTTATTCCGGCCCGGGTTATCAACAACTTCGTTCGTAATGTGGATAACTACCTCACGCTAAATGTGGGCAGCGCCGATGGCGTGGTGTCGGGCCGCGGCGTGGTGGCCGCCAATGGTGTGGTGGGCCGCGTGAAAGTGGTGAGCGAGCACTACGCCACCGTGACCAGCCTGCTGCACTCGGAAACCCGCGTGGCCTCCAAAATCAAGCGCGACGGCACTATTGGCACCATCCGCTGGCTGGGCGACGACCCTACCCACGCGCTGCTCGATAACGTGCTGCGTGAAACCAAGCTGGTGAAGGGCGACACGGTGGTGACGTCGAGCTACAACTCGGTGTTTCCGGAGGGCATTTTCATCGGCACCATTGATTCATTTGTGAAGGAGGCGGATAAGAATTTCTGGACTATTCGGGTGAAGCTGGGCATCAATTTCGCTAACCTGAATTACGTGTACGTGGTAACCAACCGCCAGAAAGCCGAGCGCGACACCCTGGAGGCCCGCACGTTGCGGCCCCTGCCCACCGCCACGCCCGCGCCAACCGCGGCCCCGAAAGGAGGGAAGCGCCCATGAGTGGCCTGCGCGACATTTTAGTGCAGCTGGTACGCTACGTGCTGTATGCGGGCGTGCACGTGCTGCTGATTAGTCGGCTGGTGCTGTTCGACCTGGGCTGGTGCTTTTTCTACCTGGGCTTCCTGCTGTTTCTGCCGCTGCGCACGCCCATCGTGGTGCAGCTGCTGCTAAGCTTTGGCATGGGCCTGACGATGGATATTTTTTATGACACGGGCGGGCTGCACGCGGCGGCGGCCGTGCTGCTGGGCTTTCTGCGGCCGTGGGTGCTGCGTCTGCTAACCCCGCGCGACGGTTACGACAGCGCCGATACCGTGAACGTGCACCAGATGGGCTGGCAGTGGTTTATGGTGTACATGCTGCTGCTGGTAGTGCTGCACCACACCGCCTTCTTCGTGCTAGAGTTGGGCAGTTTCCGGCATTTCGGCACCACGCTGGGAAAAATTCTGGTGAGTGCACTCTTTACCAGCGTGGCGCTGTTGATTGTGCAACTACTGTTTTTCCCGGTGCGGCGGGGGCGGAATTAGGTAATAAGAATGAATTAAATAACGTCATGCCGAGCGCAGCCGAGGCATCTCGCGTGCATCGTTGAACGATTGAGTTACTGCCGCACGCGAGATGCCTCGGCTGCGCTCGGCATGACGTTACAGATAGGGGAAATAGATAATGCAATACTTAGAAGGCCGCAAATACGTCGTGCAGGGCATTTTCCTGGTGGTGGCCCTCATCTTTCTCACGCGGCTGTTTTTCATGCAGGTGCTGGATGGCACCTACAAGCTGGCGGCCGACAAGAACACGCTGCAGCGCATCGTGCAGATTCCGTACCGCGGGCTGATTTACGACCGCAAAAACCAGCTGCTGGTGCAGAACACGCCCGTGTACGACCTCATGGTGGTGCCGCGCGAAGTGAAGCAGCTCGACTCGGTGCGCTTCTGCGAGCTGTTGCAGATTCCACTCGAAGGGCTGCGGGTCAGCCTGAAAGCGGCGAAGAAATACTCGCGCATCAAACCCTCGCCGGTGGTGCAGAACCTCACTACGCCCGACCTAGCCGCGATTTCCGACCGGCTGGCTGACTTCCCGGGCTTCCGTATTCAGGCGCGCATGGCGCGGGCCTACCGCACGCCCAACCTGGCCCACGCCCTGGGCTACGTGGGAGCCATCACGCCGGCCTTTCTGGAAAAGCCGCGCTACGCTAGGTACCAACCCGGCGAAAACGTGGGCATTTCGGGCTTGGAGGCATATTACGAAGACACGCTGATGGGGCGGCGCGGTGTGCAGTACAAGATGGTGAATGTGCGCGGCATCGAGAAGGGCAAGTTTCGGGGCGGTGAATTCGATACGCTGTCGGTGGCCGGGCAGGACTTGCACCTGAGCATTGATGCCGAATTGCAAGCGTATGGCGAGAAGCTATTGGCGGGGCGACGCGGCTCTATTGTAGCCATCGACCCGAAATCGGGCGAAATCCTGGCCTTCGTATCAGTGCCGAACTACGACCCTAGCCAGCTCACTGGCAAGGGCTCGGGCAACCGATACATGGCCCTGCTCAACAACCCCGACCGCCCGCTCTTCGACCGCCCGCTGATGGCCACGTATCCGCCCGGCTCGGTGTTTAAGCTTGTGAATGAGCTGGTGGCCCTGCAGTTGGGCGTGGTCACGCCCAACACCCCTTTCGAGTGCAACCAGAAGCTGGTGCGCTGCACCCACCGCCACGAGCCACCGCACAATGTGAGCATTGCCATCAAGCAGAGCTGCAACCCCTACTTCTATCAGGTGCTGCGGGCGGCGGTGGTGCGCGGCCAGGCGCCCAACAAGTACGACGACGCCCATATCGGCCTGGCGCAGTGGCAGAAAATGGTGAAGTCCTTCGGCCTGGGCGAAAAGCTGGGCGTGGACATGAGCCAGGAAAAACGCGGCCTGATTCCGTCGCCGGAATTTTACGACAAGAAGTTCTTCAATAAGAAGGAAAACCGCCAGCACCGTTGGAGCTTCCGCAACGTGTATTCGCTGGCCATCGGGCAGGGCGAAATTGGTATCACGGGCCTGCAAATGGCCAACGTGCTGGCCACTATTGCCAACCGGGGCTGGTACATCACGCCGCATTTCGTGCGTGGCATCGGCCAGGGCGGGCCGTTGCCGCAGTTCCGCCAGAAGCACTACACGGCCGTCGATACGGCGCTGTTCAAGTTCCTCATCCCCGGCATGCAGGCCGTGGTGGACGGCAACGGCGGCACCGGCAACTTGGCTTCGCTGGCCGAATTCGGCATTTCGGTGGCCGGCAAAACCGGCACCGTGCAAAACCCCCACGGCTTCGACCACGCCACCTTCGCCGCATTCGCCCCGGCCAACGACCCCAAAATCGCCATTGCCGTGTTCATCGAGAACTCCGGTTTCGGCGGCACCAGCGCCGCCCCCGCCGCGGGCCTGATGATTGAGAAATACCTGCGCGGCAAAGTGGCCCCCTACCGCAAGCGCTGGGAGGATTGGGTGATGTACGGCGACTTCACCAAGCACCTGCACGGGATGTAGGTACCCCGCCTGTCATCCTGAGCACAGCGAAGGACCTTATCACGCTGGAAATTTCAACGTGGTAAGGTCCTTCGCTGTGCTCAGGATGACAGATAAGAAACTAAAACGCTCTCAACCTTTCGCCACGTAATCTGGTTGTAGCACCTCCCCAACCAATTGAATCAACTCATGGAATCCCTCCAAGGAAAAGTCGCCCTCGTAACGGGCGCCGGCAAAGGCATTGGCCGCGCCGTAGCCCTGGCCCTGGCGGCCGAAGGTGTGCAAGTAGGCCTGCTGGCCCGCACCGAAAGCGACCTGCTCGAAGTAGCGGCCGAAATTATTGCCACCGGCGGCAACGTCGTCACCGCCGTGGCCAACGTAGCCGACCGCACGGCCGTGAACTTGGCCGTGGCCAAAATCCACGACGAGCTGGGCCCGATTGATATCCTCATCAACAACGCCGGTATCGGCAGCTTCGCCAAGTTCCTGGAAATGGAACCCGAGCAGTGGGAGCACATTATTCAGGTGAACGTGATGGGCACCTACTACGTGACCCGCGCCGTGCTGCCGGTGATGATTGCGCGCCAAACCGGCGACATCATCAATATTTCCTCGACCTCGGGCCTGCGCGCCGCCGCCGGTAGCAGCGCCTACAGCGCCTCCAAATTCGCCGTGATGGGCCTCACCGAAGCCCTGATGCAGGAAGTGCGCAAGCACAATATCCGCGTGTCGGCCCTCACGCCCAGCACCGTAGCTACGCCCCTGGCCCTCGAAAACAAGCTCACCGACGGCAACCCTGAAAAGGTGATGCAGCCTGAGGATTTGGCTGAGTTCATGGTATCGCAGCTGAAATTGAACCGCCGCATTTTCATTAAAGAAGCGGGCATGTGGTCGACGAATCCGTAATCGCCAAGTTCGATGACAAAAGCGCCCCCGTAACTTGAATTGCGGGGGCGCTTTTACGTTCTCTTTATTTTAGAAAGGTATAGATAATTGTTACATTCACTCGTCTTATTTTGCTTCAACGTGCCCCAACCTACTATGAAAATGTATCGTGCTTCGCTGCTGCTGCTGCCCCTTATGGGTATGAAAAAATGCGAGAGAGAAGTAGCGCCAGCCTTTACGTTGCCCCCAATCACCCAAACCGGTGCCAATACTATTGGCTTTATAGTTAATGGTCAAGTGTGGCGCAACTACGGCTGGCTACCATATACCGCTGCTGAAAGTGATAACCTACGTGGCTCTTATGTTCCGTATGGGCAGTTTACTTTAAATGCTGGCCTGATTGACCGGAACCGTTATGAGAGTTTTTATTTGAATTTAGATAGCTTGATAAATACCGGTACTTATTCAGTTAATATCAATGCTAAACAAGGAACAATCCGCCGCGCAGAAAGGATACTGATTTTTAGTGATGAGTCAGGGAAAATGTATTACGGCTATTCACCCAAAGGCACTAAAATAACTGTCGTAATCACCAAGCTGGATACAAGTAGACATATTATCGCGGGTACTTTCGAAGGAACGTTAGCACAAATGGCTGATTCAAGTAAAAGGGTACGTATCACCGATGGTCGGTTTGATATTAAGTATCAATAGCAATGCCTTTACAGCCGTTCAAACGGCACGTCCTGAATCGGGTACGACTTCCAGTACTGGAAATCGAAATGCCACCACTCAGCTGGTAGCACCGTGAAGCCGTGGGCCTCCATGCGGGCGCGGAGCAGGTCGCGGGCCATGCGCTGGGCCGGGGTGCCGCCCGCGTAGGCGGCATAGGAGCGAGGACTCATCTCGTCGTAGGCGCCAGTCATCACGATTTCGCGGCCGGTGGCCAGGTCGCATAGTGTTAGGTCGACGGCACAGCCGCGGTTGTGGCGCGAGCCCTTGCGCGGGTCGGCCACGAACTCCTTTTTATCGGCCGGGGTGTGGTCCCACATCTGCTTGGTGATGCGCCAGGGCCGGTAGCCGTCGAATACCAGCAAGCCGTAGCCCAGCGGGCGCAACTCCGCGCTGACTTGCGCCAGTGCCTCGGCGGCCGGGCGCTGCAAAAAGGCCCGCGCCTGCGGGTAGAGAACCCGGCCCATAAAGTTCTGCGGGGTGGCGTAGCGAATATCCAGCCGGATGGTTGGGTCAAGCTGCGTCAGTTCCACCAGTTCGGTGGAACGAAAGGGGCCAGCCTCGTGCGGCGGTCGGGCCGCGCAGCTGCTGAAGAAGCAGAACGCTAATAGCCAAAGCCGGCAGATAGGGCCACGCCGGTCAAGAACATACATACAACGAGTGGTTTTGGGTGGTGCTATTACCTGTTCCTACCTGCAAGTTATGGCTCAACGGCACCGTTCAGTAGCTGCTTACCTTCGTAGCTCATAGGGTTTGTTTGCTTCTCATGGTAAAGTCTTTCGGTTGGGTGCGTTGCATCATCGCAATAGGCAGTTTGAGCATCTCGCACATTGCTCGCGGCCAGACGCTGGACCTGACGGCTCGGGTCGACACGACGCAACGCGAGGTAAAGGCGATTTATCAACTGGTAAAAAACTACCTGAGAGCCAAGCCCGACAGCCTATATGCAAATCCGTACTGGAATGCTGCTGAAACCAACTACTATTTTGGACAACACCACGAAAAGGCCGATTTAGCAGCTCCTTTCGTGTTTTTTGGTATTACCGCGCGGCAAACATTCCGCGCATATAAGCCCACGGTGCTCAGCATTGAGCCCGCCGGCAACAAATACGTGGCGCGCATTATTCTCTACGCCGAAACCCCGGCCAAGTGGATAACCGATTCGCAGTGGAATCCGCCGTTCATCTTGCGGTATTATGCAGCCAGAAACGACGCTGGCGAATGGAAGCTGGAAAATACCTGGAGTAACGTACTAACGCAGTGGAAAACGCATGCTACGCCGTGGATTACATTCCACTATCCACCTACTTTCAATTTCAGCGCGGCTAATGCCCTCCGAGCCAGCGCATTTTGCGATTCGGTGGTAACTACGCTGAAGCTGCCGGATGCCAAGCCTTTCGATTTCTACGTGATGGATTCGGAAGAAGAATTGGGACGGCTATTCAACATAGACTACTGGCTGGCCTATAATACCGGGTTCACGCAGAAAATGTATAATCGGACCCTCTCGGGCCGGGGCCGCGAGCAACACCTGCACGAATTCGCGCACATGCTATATCATCCCGTCAACAATTACTTTCTGGCCGAAGGCATTGCTACTTACCTGGGAGGCGTTGATGGATTCACCCCTTACCAGCAAACCCTGCGGGCTGTAGTGACCGATTTAAATAAAAGCCACCCCACAGTTCGGTTTAAGGATTTGTACAGCAACACGTTCAAATACGCACTTAATAGCTATCCGCGCTATGCGGCCGGGGCGCTAGTTTACGATTTGGTACGCCAAAAGGCGGGCTTGGCCGGGTTCGCGCAATTAGAACAGAGCGAAAACACGTATGAGTCGTTTCTCGCGCATTTCGCGACGGTAATGCATCTACGGCCCGATAAAGCCGACGCTTTTCTGAACGAGGCACTGAGGAAATATCCAATGAACTCAGCTGTGCACTAGTCGTGCTAAAACGAAAAAAGGCGGCCCCAGCGGGTCGCCTTTTTTCGTTGATTAACTACATTTTACAGCAGCCCGCTCACGAAGCCCGGAGCGATACCCAGCACAATCGTCAGCAGTGCCAGCACTACTAGCGTTACGGTTTGGATGCCATCTACCGGTACCGGCGTGGCGTCTTCGGAAGCCGGCTTCAGGTACATGGCGATGAGGGGGCGCAGGTAGTAGTACAGGCCTACCATGCTCATAATCACGGCAAATACCACGAGGCCAATGTAGCCCTGGCCCACGGCGGCGGCCAGCAGGAAAAACTTGCCGAAGAAGCCGCCCGTGAGCGGAATACCAGCCAGCGAAAGCATGGCCACCGTCATCACGAAAGCCAGCAGCGGGTTGGTGCGGCCGAGGCCGTTGAGGCCGGCGTAGGAATCGTCCTGGCGGTGGTCGGTTACGAGTTTCAGCACGCCGAAGGCGGCCACGGTGGCGATGGAGTAGGCCAACGAGTAGAAGAAGATGGCGCTGGCAGCTTCGCCCTGTAGCACGCCCTTGCTGGCCACGAGGCCGATGAGCAGGTAGCCGGCGTGGCTTACGCTGGAGTAGGCCAGCATGCGCTTGGTGTTGTCTTGGGCCGCCGCGCCCACGTTGCCGAGCAACAGCGTGAGGGCGCACATGGCCTGAATGGTGGGCATCCAGAAACCCTGGGCGGCCGGCAGGGCCACGGCCAGCAGCTTGAGGAAGGCGGCGAACCCAGCGGTTTTCACCACCGTGCTCATGAAGGCAGTGAAGAAGGTGGGCGTGCCCTGGTACACGTCGGGCGTCCAGAAGTGGAAGGGCGCGGCCGATACTTTGAAGCCAATGCCGATAATCATCATCAGAATGCCGATGTAGAGCATGGGCTGCAGGCTGGCATTAGCGGGCGCGGCTACGGCGGCGGCCAGCTGCGAGAGGGCGAACGTGCCGGTAGCGCCGTAGAGCAGCGCGATGCCGAAGAGCAGGATGCCGGTGGCAAACGCACCCATCAGGAAGTACTTGAGGGCGGCTTCGTTGGAACGCGAGTCGCGCTTGCTGCTGCCGGCCAGCACGTACATGCTGATGCTCAGAATTTCGATGCCTACGAACAGCATGATGAGGTGGTCGTAGCCAATCATCATGATGGCGCCCACCAGCGAGAACAGCAGCAGGGCGTAGTATTCGGCCAGGTTGGGCTCGCCGCTCGTCACGTAGCTGCGCGAGAAAGGCAGCAGCAGAATGGTGGTGAGCAGCACGATGCCGGTGAAGGCGACCGTGTAGTTATCGACCACCAGCATGTGATTGAAGTAGGGCTCGTGCACGACGTTCCAGTCGGCGTAGTTGGCCCCGAACACGGCCAGCAGCAGCAGCATGGCGCCGGGCAGCAGCACCTTGTTCGAGCGCAGGAAGCCCAGGAACAGGTTGAGGATGCCGAAGACGGAGAGGAGAATGATGGGAGTCATGTTGGCTTCAAATAAGAACGTCCGGCTAACGGCGAACGTCATGCAGAGCGCAGCGAAGCATCTCGCTCGGGGTAACTAAATACTTGCTGCACGCGAGATGCTTCGCTGCGCTCTGCATGACGTTCTACCGCCCAACCAGCGCGAGGATGTTCGTGACGGCCGGCTCTGAGATGTGCAGGAATGTGTTGGGGAACAGGCCAATCCAGAACACGAGGGCAATGAGGGGCACGAAAATCAGCAGCTCGCCGCCGGTTAGGTCGGTGATGGTTGCGGAGTGAGCCGAGTCGGGGCCGAGCATCACGCGCTGGAACATGCGCAGCAGGTACACGGCCGAGAAGATGATGGTGAGGCCGGCCACGGCGCCCACCCAGGCGTTGTACTGGTACACGCCGCCCAGCAGCAGGAACTCGCCCACGAAGCCGCCGGTGAGGGGCAGGGCCACGGTGCTCAGCAGCATCACCAGGAAGCAGACCGTGAGTAGCGGGGTGCGGCGGGTGAGGCCGCCCAGGTCGGGGATGTAGCGGGTGCCGGTGCGGCGCTCAATGGCATCGGCCACCAGGAACATGCCCACCACGTTCACGCCGTGGGCCAGCATCTGAATGACGGCGCCCTGCAGGCCGATTTGGGTGAGCGAGAAGATGCCGGCCGCCATCAGGCCCACGTGCGAGAGCGAGGAGTAGGCGATGAGGCGCTTCACGTCGCGCTGGCGAATGGCGATGATGGCGCCGTAGATGATGCCGATAACCGAGAGGATAATCACCGGCTTCTGCCACTGGCTCACGCCGAGCGGCACCACGGGCAGCAGCCAGCGCAGGGTGCCGTAGATGCCCATTTTCAGCATGATGCCCGAAAGCAGCATGGTGGCGGGGGCGGGCGCATCGGTGTAGGTATCGGGCTGCCAGGTGTGGAAGGGGAAGATGGGCATCTTCACGGCGAAGGCCGCGAAAATCAGCCAGAACAGCCACGACTGCTCGGCGGCGCTCAGCTTGAGGCTATAGAAGGCCGACAGCTCGGACGAGTGGGCGGCCAGCGAGCCGGCGGCGGGGCCGGTTTGCAGGTACAGGTACACGAAGCCGGCCAGCATCAGCAGCGAGCCCACCACGGTGTAGAGGAAAAACTTGAGGGTGATGGCCACGCGGCGCTCGCCGCCCCAGGCCCCGGCCAGGAAGTAAATCGGAATCAGGGCCACTTCCCAGAAGAAGTAGAACAGGAAGGCATCGAGCGAGGTGAACACGCCCAGCAGGCCCGTTTGCATGAACAGCACGAGGGCGTAGAAGGTCGACGGGCTGTCGTAGTCGCGCTTAAAGGCCGACAGCAGGATAAGCGGCACTAGGAAGGTGGTGAGCAGCACCAGCAGCAGGCTCAGGCCATCGAGGCCGAGGTGAAAGTTGATGCCGGCTGACGGAATCCAGTTGTAGTTGAGGTTGTAGGCCTCGGAGCCGTGGGCTTTGAAGTCGAACGCGACGAAGGCCGCGAGGGCGAATTCGAGGAGTGAGGCCCCCAAAGCGAGGGCGCGGGCGGCGGCTCCCTTAACGAATAGCAGCAGCAGGGCGGCGGCTAAAGGGAGAAAAAGCAGTACAGCAGTCAGCATCAGCAGGCGGATTGGGCGCGTTGCGGTACGGGGGAACCCGTGCGCAAATTGACCGCAAACTTACGCACGGAGTAGGAAGGCACCACCGTTTTTGCGCAACTTCTACTCGCGGGCCACTTTACGGGCCATCAGCACGCGCCCGCTGGCATCGAGCCACTGCGCCACGTAGAGCCCCGGGGCCAGCGCTGCCACCGAAACCGAAGTCTCCATTCCGGCCGCGGGCTGGCGCTTCACCTCGCGGCCCAGGGCATCGAGCAGGCGTACACTGGCGGTGGTTTGGGCTGGCTGGCGCAGGGTGAGCGTGGCGGTGGCCGGGTTGGGAAAAGCCAGGAAACCGGCGGCTTCGG